>JAJYAS010000424.1:0-2326 GCA_021779415.1 Bacillota bacterium | reverse complement strand
CAGGACATTATAGGGTGGCTTTAGACTATACATTTTATGAATCTGATATTTTTCCATATTATCATTTAACCATTTCAAATTATTTTCACGATTGAAAATTGAAGAATTTTCATCCTGCAGATTTTGTAAATAAAGATATGGATAATCTTTATTTAGTGCCCATGTCCCTTTTCCATCTTTCCCTTGTGACCCGTTAAAATATGTGGGCACTGGCATAAAATTTGAAAAAGAATACATCAATTCACAATATTCTTCAAATAGCACTCGCAGCTTATCGTTACTATTAAAGATATCATCTAAATATAAATAAATCAGCCCATCCAAATCTTGTCTTAAAGCCCCCCTGTTGTTGAATGGATTATAACGTTTATCTTTCTTTGCAAGTATTCTTAATTTAGCAACACAGAAATCCTTTAGTGGTATTAAAGCATTAAAAATTGTATCTGATGAATCAGGAATATCACCTTGATAAAATAATCCGTATGCCCCCCTTACTATTTTGGAAGAATCAATCTCATTGCATGGTAAAATTTGACTGAAGTTTTGCACCCCTTCGAACCCCTGTTTTTCTGATTTCCAGGTAACCTAAGCCATTATTTTCTTTTGATTATTATCGATTAACTGGCGCTTTCAAGGGTTTTTAGCTGGTTATTTAGAAAAGAATTCTCGAATAGCTCTTTCAGATACCCATATTCAACGGAATTCCTAAATTCCAAAATGTCCACTAAACCAGACTTGGCGATGCTCGTGATCACAACTTGCAGTAAATCATCAAATAGTTCCCAAAGTCGTTCCGCTACATTCTTCTCAATGAGTTCGTCTTTAATTTCCACGAATAATCCATCTAGGGAGTCATAGGCGTTCACTCGGCGAAAATAGGCCAGAAGAGTATAGAGCAGATAGCAGGTTGTTATATGGGCAATTTGGGCATCGAAGTCTCTCGATTGACAGGTTCCTAATTTTAGGTACTGCTTTGTCTCCTTAAAAAAGACTTCAATGGTCCACCTGATGCTGTAAATCTCTAACATATTTAATAAACTAAGGGATATATCCGTCGAGAGAAACAGCCTAAATTTCTTCTGATAGGGAAACCTACAAAAAAATAGTTTGACTTGCCCGATCCCTTCATAATCGACGAGGACTTCAAAATAACGGATATTTCGTTTCCGACAGCGTTTTTCGTTCCCTTCGGTTTTCAAAACCGATTTTAATTGGCTTGCACTGAGGGAATTCTCTTTGTAGAGATACTTCCTCGTATCTTGTCGTATCCCACAGACCAAATGCATCGGCTTTTTGCCTAAACCTCGAACCGTTTGAATAAACTCATGACTGCTAAACCAGCTGTCGACTAGGACATAGTTAGCCCGAAATCCTTGTTTTACGGCCCGTTTTAGCATATCGAGACCATTCGTGATTTTACTGACGCGACATTCTTGGATACGTTTCGCCCCAGCAGATTTGGGGTCCCGCTGTTTTTTAAACCGTTCCTTGCGGTGTCGGGCCTTCTTTAGTGGTTTTTCCACTTGTAGGGTCAAGTCTAAAGGCGTAAAACTTTTACTATCGAAAAAACCCAGCGTTAAATTCTTAAAGCCTAATTTGCTGCCCTTTTTTCCTGCAACATGGTCAAATACCTTGGTCATCTGTTCAATCCTTCGGCCTGTCTTAGCGTGAGTCGTATCATCCAGAATAAAAGCCGACTTGTCAGCAACTTCGTTCGTAGGATTCACCAATCGTTGAAACTGTTTGGCTATAGCGAGCAGTAAGGCTCTCCAGGGCATTTTTTCGTTATTTTTAAGGCGATAGATGCAGCTTTGTTTCATAGTGGTAACCTTTTGAAATTCGCTTTTGTATAAAGCATGGACACTTTTCAGTAACATTAGGGGTAACATCATCATGAGCGTAAGAGTTTCCAAAGCACTATAGCCCGCTTCTTTTTGAAAGCCTACTTGGCGGCAAAGTGTTTTAAACTTGAACGTCGATATAACTTCACATATAATGTTGTTAATCGAATAACCATGCCTTTGGAGCACGTTTTCAATTTCTTTGACGGGTTTCCGCATGATAACACCTCATTTTTGGTTGATTTGGTTTAGCAACTTATTATACCAATAACCGAGTGTTCATGCGGATTTTTGCTATTCTTTTACATCATTTTAGACCAAAATATTGCCTGTTTTTATGGGTGCAAAACTTAAGTAGTAATATTAGGAAAGCTCAGACCCGTTAATGTCGAATATGTCCTTCAAAGTAATAAGTAATCATTTGAGAAAGAGGATGTTTTTAATGGAATTACTCGATGCTATGAAAGTCAGACGAAGCATTCGAA
>JAJYAS010000423.1 GCA_021779415.1 Bacillota bacterium | reverse complement strand
AGCAAGTGATTAGCTCTTGCTCATTATTATCTTGAAAAAGCAATCCATTGACATCCTGGTCTACCAGTTCTCTGTGACCTTTGACATTGCTCGCCACCACCGGTAGGCCGCAACCCATTGCTTCGATGATATTAAACGGCAATCCTTCAATCCGACTGGTAGATACTGCAACATCACAAGCAGTATAAAGAGCAGGAACATCATTAACATACCCCAAAAAATGTATCTTGCTCGTTTGTCCGAGACGTTTTGAAAGCTGTTTGCATTCATCAATTGTTTTACCGTCACCAGCCAAAAGCAAATGCGCTCTGGCAAGCCTAGATTTAAAAAAGGCATTTATTAAAAGCATTTGATTTTTGCGTTTGGAAAATTCTGCTGCGTAGACGAACAAAAAATCTTCTGATATAAACCCCATCCGTTTTTTTTGTTCGTTTTTTCCCTGCATAGAAACAGATTTAAATCGTGACGAGCCAACACCCATCCCATCTATATAATAAAGGTTGTCTTTATATAACTTATATTTTTTCGCTATCTCAAGATCCTCATGATTCATCACCATGACGATATCGCTCACGCCAGCAACAATTTTCTCAGGAATCAAATATAGATACTTTTTCAAGCCGGAATCCAGATTGAACAAATAACCATGAGAAATGTGGTAAATACGCGGGCGATGCTTCACAAACATTGCAGCAATTCGCATAACAACACCTGCAAGGGCAGCGTTGGTATTTATCTTCTCATATTGTTGTACCTTCAGCAATTTACGCGCTTTTAAAATGGCAAGAACATTTTTAAGTGAGATTAGACTTTTATCAAACGATATAGCATATACTTGATCAGCCCATTTGATTGGAACCGACTCGTTAGCGGCGACATGCACTTCATACCCCATGTCGTGAAATGCTTTTAGATATGGAAGATGGAAATTATTAATATGTGAAACAGTCGATGCACAAAACAGGATTTTTTTCACTTCTTATTCTCCGCTTCCAAACCAGTTAGTGTCCGTTCTATTGGCAATAGGTTCTGAGTCGTGATATGACAACCCATCTTCCATTTGAATTAGATCATCTTTCAATGAACACCTTATTGGGTTGCAATATTATCACTAAAAAACTATTCGACACGGGACTTCTTTTTCCTTCAAAAATTCCGAAGTATCTAGAGTTATTTCCAAGATGTTACATAAAGTCTCCCTTTTTATAAATTACGATAGATTCTCTTTTTTAAGAACCCAGTTTTTCCCATATCATCCTCATTCAGCACTCAATCCAATACTCATACCGCCCCCTTCCGCGTCAACACAGTTGGAACGGTCTGCAAGGCAATCCGAAAATCCATCGCTAACGACCAATTATAGATATAGTAAAGATCCAGTCGTATCCTCTCTTCATAGCTAACATCGTTGCGTCCGCTCACCTGCCAAAGACCGGTCAGTCCCGGCTTGACCCTCAAGATCAGTTTCGCTTGAGCACCGTAGCGTTCCAACTCCTCTGGGACAATGGGTCGCGGTCCAACTAGGCTAATATCCCCGCGCAGAATATTCCAGAGCTGGGGCAACTCATCGAGGCTTGTCCGGCGCAAGAAACGGCCTAAGGGTGTGACGCGCGGGTCCTCTGATAACTTGTAATTGTTTTCCCACTCCTGCCGAATGGTTAGATCGTCCAGCAATCTCGCCAAACGTTCGTCAGCATCCCGATACATAGTGCGAAATTTATAAATCCGAATTCTTTGTCCATCCAGTCCTAAGCGCTCATGGACGAAAAAGCCGGGGCCCTGCGAAGTGCCATACACCAAAAGCCACAAAAAGCCCATAAGCCAGAAAGAGAACAGTAAAGCCCCACAGGCAAAGACCACGTCAATCAATCGTTTCAGGCGTTTAGCTAATCCGTCAATCAAAAGGTCTTTGCTGCCAAAAATGAGGACATTTTGGCGGTCTAGGGCCCGAAAAGGTACGGATAATATTCCATTAGCACTGGGCACGAGAAAGACTGGAATATAGTTCAGTTCGCAGTACTCCACGATTTTCCGTATGGGTAGGAGAGGGCTTTCATAGAGAAGAATGCCAACAGTGCGTCGATCTTCTGTAGCTTCTCGGGACTTATCGCTCCCATCCGTTCTTCCTCCCTTAAGTGGATTTCTAATCCAAACATCCTCATTTTCCAGAGTCAGGGCTGCCTCAAAGTCTGTCCACTCTAAACCTTCTGCCGCCAAACCTAGAAGTTTGTCTGACGCTATTTCTGCCAAGATCCTCAGTCCTGATTCTTGGCGTACTCGACGGACTAAATCGGGCGTAGCTTGGTCAAGACCGATCGCTACCAAGGGAAGTCGCATCTTGTCTCCGTATACTCGCCAGTTACGTTTAATGAGTAAGCTCCGAAAACCAACAGCCAAAAGAAAATCAATCCCGAAAATCGTCGTGAAATAAATCCGCGAGAAGCTCACATAACGGATATAAAATGACAAGAAATAGAAACTGACTGCTCCGTAGAAGAGGGCTTTAAAATAATCCATCGTACTCCTCTGGAGTAACGCATCTACTTCATACACTCCAGCGAAATGAAGCAATACACCCATTTCCAGACTCAAAAAGAGGAGCACCACCAAATAGGTCTTAACATCAATAGTGCTATAGTCCAGACCAAATTTCGTCAGCCCAACTCCTACTGTAGCCAAAATAAAAGCAGTCGCATCTGACGCCATGTACCATTTACGCAAGCGAGCAATCCACGCGGAATATAACAAAAGGGTCACCTTCCTGACTGATCATGATGTAGTAGCTTTTCTCTGAGTCTTGACCATCCGATTCGCAGCGATTCCCAACCCAAGCATGACCCAAAATACGGGTGCGACTGAAACCACACTGTCATTGAAGAAGGCGGCTCCCAAGTAGCCGGTCACTCCCGCCCAAAACCCTACCCCTGTCTTAGCGGCCATACTGTGAAATTCTTGCCTAAAGTAGATTCTTAGGCTATCTACCCAATACATGCCAAAGAGTATCAAGAGAGCCAATAGGGAAAGAAGTCCCGTATTAATCCCTGTCTGCAGATAAAAATCGTGGGATTTATCCACCAGTTGCCACATGTCGCCATAGTATGCATACATTTTACCATAGATATCATATTGCGGGAAATAGGCTGCAAACGTATCTGGACCATATCCCAGCCAAGCCGTATTGCGTAAAAGAGGCAAAGAGCGCGACCAAATGTAGCCACGGGAGGAACCCATACGTTCTTGGCCCGTAAATCCCCATGCAGGCGGACGCTGAAGAGGAATCTCTACTCCTTTATAATCTAAGAAGGTGAACGTACCATTATCCACGCCGAAATAGAGCTTAATCTGGCCGTCTTGCAAAATAATAGCATGTTTTTTCCCCAGCAAACCCATTTTTATTTGGAATTTGCTATATTGAGGATCAAGGAGCTTGATTTCTCCTTTCGGCGCATCACTTTGAATGGCAAGGGGCTTCTGTTGGGCATTAGCAAAGTAGATTTGAGTCCCCTTTAAAGCCATGTTAAGAGTCCCGTCACTCGTCGCCACGACCGCCTTGTCTCCGTTCACCTGAACATCTTGCAAGGGCAAGGGTTCTGCTTTAGCAACTTGCCCCGTAACAAGGCCCGCTGTATCCGCTTTCAGAGAATTAAGCCTTTGGCCCAAATAACCATGGGAAAGACGGTCTAAACCTACAACTAAAACGATCAGGATGGCAATTCCCATGGCAAAATATTTCCAATGGCTCAGAATCTCTCGACGCAGGGCAATCAAGAGCACGAGCAAGGCAAGGCCCCCCCCGAACATTCCTGCCCTCGAATTACAACCCAGCCAAGTAAAGGCGGTCAGGGCCGTAAACAAACCATAAATTAGTTTGCGCTTTCTCTTTTTTTCTAATGCAAAAAGAGCCAAGGCCAACGGGAACACCATGGCGGCATAACTGCCAACATAATCCGTATGGTATAAGGTGGCATAGATCGTGTGCGCGCCAAATTGAAATTTGACTTGATCTGCGTATTTCAAATACTGGGCTGGCAGAATGAGCTCTCTGCCCCACGCCGTCTTCCAGAGATCGTACCCTAAATATTGAAAAACCCCAATCAAGCCGATGACCGTGACTGAAGTCAAAATTCCTCGAATCATCACTGTCAGATGCCGTTCATTTTGCACGAGATTAAACGTTGTCACCAAGACGACCATGTAGGCCAACAAGACCCAGAGACCTTCGTAACGGTCTGGAAAACCATGAAAGGAAATACCA
>JAJYAS010000422.1 GCA_021779415.1 Bacillota bacterium | reverse complement strand
CCAGCAGACACCAGATCCTCCGACGAGCTCATTTGAAGGGCCCATTCTCGGACCTGGCCCCTGCTTCCGCTAAGGTGGGCGCCAATCGGAAAGCTATGAACTTTGACACAGAATTTTGAACGCTCCCCTTGATGCGTTTGAATAGTTGCCACCTTCAGGTGGTACCCATATCTCAACCGCTTTGAGCGGTTCACGATTTCATGCCTCCGGCTTTGCCGGAGGTCTCTGACATGGCAAGAAAAGCCGGTGTGGACCCCGTGAACGCCATTCTGGTCATGTGTTCTATGTTGCCGTCCCAATGGAACGAACCTGAAGAATTTTTGAATGATCTGGGCAAAAATGATCCAGCCGCAATATTAGAGGCTCGTTCCCAGTTTAATTTGCACCCAATGGAATAGAGGATGGATATGTGCCTGGATGGATTCGTCCGTCTGTCTCGAATTTGAGAAGAATCTCTACATCTGTGGATTTTTGTCCTCATTTCGGATTCATCTAGAATTTAAGGCTCCCCCCCCCCATCTGTAGGAAAAAGTTTGAGCTAGATGGTGTTCCGGTCAAAGTAGGACATTGTCAACTTGTCTTTTCATTTGTGGCATTGCCATTTGGACGCTGTTTTACTTGGACATTTTAGCGCCTTTTTTTCGCAGAAGAATAACCTGTTGGAAAAAGTCGGAGGTCCTCCATCATTGGATGGTCATCAATTTCCCGAGCGACCACTATACCGAGACCGGTACTGCCCATGAGCGCCGTGTTTATTCCCGATTTGTAGTCCAAAAGCTTTCTTTTAACCCCTGTAAGTTCCTTTTCCTTCTCTGCTAGCTTCTTTATCAACTGCTCGTTCTCTTTTTCGGATTTTGGCTGTTCTTTAAGTCGTGTGATTTCGTCGGTTAACTCAATCTGTTGATCTTTTAGTTGCCTTATGACTCCGATCTGTGTCTTCAGACCCTCCACCTCAGGAATTATGTCCTGCCATTCTTCTATGGCGTTAATAGCTTCTTCTTGGAGCAAGATGCACCTCTCGACAATCTCTTCATAGCTCATAACAATAAGCTTGTAATCCGAATTTCCCTGATCAAGATACCCGCGGTGTGCTTTGACTCTCTTCTCTGTTGTATATAAGTTTTGTAGCAACAAATTCAGCCCTCGAATGGCCGATTTGCCTCTGGTAACCATAATGCCTCTGTCGCTAAGTTTACTCCATCGATCAGAGATAAACCGACCAAGCAATACAGAAGATATTGTGAGAAGCACTGTAATGATTGCCGTTAAGTACGGAGGTGCCTTGGGGTCTTCACGAACAGTCAAAGAGAGACAAAATAGGGCTACAGTTGCAACGATGAAAAATAGGATTTTTGGGCTAAAAAGGGTTTGTACGAATATTCTCCATTCTTGCCAAAACTTCTCCCAGTTGTTCCACTGGGTTGGAGCAGATATGTCGTCACGGTTTAAGTTGTTGCTCATATACCTTTCCTTGTACTGTTGCAGACATTTCTAGAGAAAAAGGTTGTTGGTTTGAGATTTTGAGCAGCCAGTCTCCTGTTCCTCATATTCCTGATTCCCAGTCAAAACGCTTTTCAAAATTTGCAAGTAGATTCCCCCTTTTTTGGTCAGCCTCTTCTCTAAGTTTAGCAATATATACGTATAGGTGTCGCCTGATAGAAACGGTAAACAACCTTGGGTTTAAAATAACGCCGATTCCGTTGGTATTCTCGCACATCGGCACTCGGAGGTGGTATAGTATCTTTAAGTTTGGGCCTAAAGACCCACCGTGGTATAGGCTGCATCGGCCTTCCTCATATATGGTATTTATCTTAGATTTCAGGTCCTCAGAAAAAAACTCTTCTTTTCCGAAAACTGATTCCAGCCCTAATTGAAAATATCTACTCGATTCCCTTTTTTTTACAAAACCATATTGATATTTTGCTATCATCTCGAAATAACTGAAGAGTAGTCTTAATACAGGCCAACCCGCGCTTGGGATGGTAATGGATAACAAATCAGCGATTCCAAGTTGCCAACCTTCGACTCGGTCAAGAAAAACTGATATCTTATCTTCCTTTGTCCAATCTGAAGGCTTTTTATAGTTAGCAGAATGGAAATTTGGACTGTAAAATTCCGGTAAAGGACCCATATTCCACCTCCTGAAGAGAGCGATGCTTGAGGGTTTGGAAAAATTGATTTAGATTGGTAAGCAAGAATTCAATCTGACATTCGTTTAAAATACAATGCCCTCTATAGAAGGGTAGAGGTCAAATGATGTCTTTTATTTTTCACATTATGTAATAATTTCAGTCATCATAAGGCAGAATAAACCTATTCAGTTCTTCCTTATAATACCGCCACTGGGGCATAAATACGTCCATAAGAGCCTTGAAACGGTCATTATGATGACGTTCCAACAGATGTGATAGTTTATGTGGACATTATACCTGATAGGTTAAAACTTCTCTTATAGTGTCCAACATCAGCATCCTTCTCTTTTCTACAAACTCTTCAAAATTATCAGGGTCTTGTAATCTGGGTTCGGTTGGTATGAAATTGTCTTCAAGAAAATTTGGCGATTCCTTAATCGCATCTGGAAAAAATACTTCGGGAAGCTTATCTCTTTTTTCGATGTTCAATGTTTTTTCAAGAAACATGTAATTCCCAATATTATTAACCAAATGATTCTTGTAGGTTTTCAGCATCTTACTCTTTGGGAAAATATGGTCAATTTCAGGTGAGTTTCCCTTCAGCTTTGGCTGAAAGTTCTTCTTTTGATTCTTAAATAAGTAAACTAAATTTAATACTAGATACGTATTGCCATCAATAATATTTGGATTAATATCGACAACTTTATTGAGCCTCGTCTTAACGGTGTTTTCAATCTCTTTATAGGGGAAATAGTCAACAGAAGAATGCTTTTTGATGACATCTGTACAGGCATCAATAATAGTATCCGCTTGACCAGTAAAATTATTGTTTAGTAACGTCTTATACAACCATGTTTGCATGTTTTGCTTCATTTTTGGTGCGCTGGGCTTACAATCATAGGTGTATACAAAATACAAAATCGGAATCAATGCGTTATAACTTGGCAGGACTGACTGTGAAGTTATGCGGGCATAGTCAAGGAAATCTCTCAACCAATTAAAACTCAAAACAATTTTGTGCCACCTAGACTTTATACTTTCTAAACCGTCTGTCCCTTTGAACTTCTTAACCTCATACCTTGCTTTTTTATCTAAAATTACCAACGAGGTTTTCAAAACAAAATCTTTGTCAAAAGCAAAAACATTTTGTCCATTAACATCATTTAATAAGTCTTCAAATTCTTCCTCTGCTTCATCCCATTTGAGTTTCATCAAGGAAAACATCAAATCGGATTTGCTTAATTGCGTACCCCCTGAATTTACCCGAATAAAAATCTCCAAGATTTCTTCATAATCTCTGAATTTTCCCAAAGTGCTATCTATTGAGTAATAGTAGATTAATTCGTCCGTAAATAATTTTTCAATTAGTGCGACATTGTCTTGAACCTTATCTTCTATTTCTTCTGTATGAATTCCCTTTTCTTTCATTTGTTTCAAAATATTCCTGCCAATTTTAGTCGAGGGGTCATCGCTTGATACAACCTCTTTTAGACATACCCAATAATGCTCTGGGGAATTATTCACCTCGACTTCATCACGTTTAAAGTATTCAAAGTTATATTTGAGTTCATCACCTTTATCCCAAAACAGTTTCTCACCACTTAAAATATCAAAATACAATTCTTTACCATTGTATGTTCCTTTTAATGCAAGATATAAGGCCTGGAGTCGTTGCTGTCCATCAAGTACAAATGTTTTTTCTGTATCTTGATATTCGCTGGATTTAAAATATGTATCCTTAACATCCCCGCCGTCTTTATAGTCTTCAATAAATTTACGTTTTTGAATATCGTCTCTCGTTTTCCAGAATAAAAATGTACTAAACGGATATCCACGCATTATTGAGTCAAAAAAGCGATTGACTTGGTTGTTGTTCCTGTCTTGTTTCCATACGAAAGGACGTTGAATATGCGGAAGGAGTAACTTTTTTTCATCAATCATTCTATAGTTTCGCGATTTTCGGATGTTTGAATCCGCGCGAATAGTGCGGCTCGTTGATTTTTTTCAACTCATTGATATCACTAGCCTCCGATAAAATTCTGATGGAGAAATGACTCCTTCGCGCTGCGGTCAGCATATCGGAGAAGGTGTAACACTTCTTTTGGCGGTACCATGGAGCAGGCTCCGC
>JAJYAS010000421.1 GCA_021779415.1 Bacillota bacterium | reverse complement strand
ATTGAGTTTAATCTTTTTTGTTAAATACGTGCTAACATCGACATCTCGTGGTAAAACCTCAGATTTAGCTGGTACGATAAGAACATCGTCAAATGTGAGTGCTTCGGAAATAATTCGATTGGACATGATTGGCTCCCTTCACAATAGTTTTCTAATTAGTATATCAGATATTATAAGATAAGGACAGAAATAATTTTCTATATTGAAAATCATTTCTAGGGGATTAATTAAGTAAACGGTAAAGATAGTTGGAAAGGGAAGTATAAAGAAAAGAGCATAACACCTGAATCAAGTGTAAATGCCCCCCAGAACCCCTAATGTCCCATAATACAATTTAACCCAATCTCAGACTCAAAATGCTCACGCAAATTACGTATCGTGCCTTCTGAAACCCCAAACTCCGTTGCGATTTCCATGTCACTGCGATTAATGCGAAGCCCTTCAATAAAGGCATCATAGTTAACGCCGACTTCAGCTGTTTTCTCTTTGAGACTCGAATCCATACTCCACGGAGCAAAATTGAAATATGCTTGATTATCGCCATCCTTGTCACGGATCATGTACATTCCACCTTTCAAGCCATATATTTCCCAAGTTCCCTCAAAAACATTCCAGAATGCTTGTCAAATTTAAATCTGTTCTTTATGATAAGGCCAGGAGGAATAGAGAAATGTTCTACCGTGTACGTCAATTTATTAATGCCCTCTTTCCCAAGGTTGATGCTTCAGACATCAAATGGGCTTTAAATCACTTAACCCCTGAGGCCTCGGACCTCTTTCTCAAACAAGCATGGCCAGAACAACGCCATGCTATAGATGTGGCACAAACCATCATTCAAGCTAGGAATGCAATATCTTTTTCCGAATTCCAAACCCTCATCACAGCTGCACTCCTCCATGATTGTGGAAAATCCATGGTCTCTATCCACCTATGGCAACGGGTCTATATTGTTATAATGCAAAAAATGCCGATGAGTATCTGGTCTCGCCTTGAACAGAGCAACACTGTTTTCGCTTCTCCTCTAAAATTGGCAACCTCACACGCCCTTTGGGGTGAAAGTTTAGCCCAAAAGGCAGGGCTAAACTCTAAAGTTTGTCTTTTAATTCGCGATCATCATTTTCCCCAGACTGACCTAGGTCGAATATTAGCGCAAGCAGATAATGCGAATTGAAAAGGCATGAGTTCCACTAATGTAGACTCATGCCTTTTGTGCCGATAATTCCATTTTTTCCTGCAATTCCACAATTTCTCTATTCTTGGAGAAAATCCATTTAGCAAATCGTGTGTTGTCCCGTTGCAAGCGCACGTTTTCTTTTTCCAAGCGATGAACTAAAGAGACCTTTTCACGTTCAACCTTTTCTAACAAGTTCATGAGCACACGGCGGCTTACTCTTAAGTGCTCCACACGCTGCTCCAGTTCGCCCACACGCGCCCTTAGTAATTGCAATTCGTCCATAGGATCCAAACTTTACGCCCCCCCCCGACTCCGTGTATACTCTTATTCTATGCCGGGAGATAGCATTTTAACCCTTGGGCAAAAAAGAGACTCATTTCTCACCTATTAAGTAAGCTATTGTCCACATGATTGTGCTGCACCAAGTTAAGGATTTGCTGAATCACCTCTAGTGAGACTCCCCAATGACCAAGCTTCACACCAGGCTTACGCGCTTCGCCATGAAAGTCTGATCCTCCAGTTGTGAGTAAATCATACTCTTTCGCAATGGCGCGGAAGATCCTTTCATCGTCTGAATTGTGTTCAGAATGTAAAACCTCAATACCTTGGAGACCCACTTCGACCCAGGATGGAATGCCTTCTTCCAGACGTTGCACACCGGGATGGGCGAGTACCGCAACCCCATGTGCTGCTCTTATTAATTCAATCCCTTCTTCTGGGGCCAGTTTATAACGTGGAACATAAGCCGGTGCTCCCATCCCGATGTATCGATCAAAACCTTCCCGAATTGTACTTACATATCCCCGTTCGAGGAGTGCCTGAGCAATATGTGGACGTCCAATGGATTCTCCTTGTGCGAACTGTTGCACTTCGCTATCGTTTAGATCTATACCCTGCATTTTCAAACGATCCAATATTTCCAGCATACGTTGCTCACGAGCTCTGCGCAACCGTCCAAGCTTATCGTTTAAGTAACGTGAAGAGCCATCCACCTCATATCCAAGGATGTGAACCTCTTTCCCGTGCCAATTGGTGTTCAGCTCGATCCCTCTAAGAATCTGGATTTGATAATTTGCCCCTGCTTCCTCTGCTTCTTTCCATCCCTGTATCGTATCATGGTCAGTGATACCAATGCCTTTTATGCCCATCTCCGCAGCAGTACGAACAAGTTCTGTCGGTGTTAGCAATCCGTCAGATGCAGTAGTATGACAATGCAAATCTGCCTCGTATAAGGCAAATGTTGAATTCACGCTTTAAACCTCTTTTCTGCAACTCATACTTCCATTTTATTTTAACACATTCGACAATAAACGAATAAAATTTCGTCCAGCAATCTGCTCTATTTCCAACGTGCTAAATCCTATCCTAGTCAAATCCTCAAGTAAACGGTAATAATCACCAACGTGCTCAAGTCCCTCTGGTGTTTCACTGATGCCATCAAAATCAGAACCTAACCCGACCGTTTCTACCCCTGCCACCTCTGAAATATGGCAAATATGACGTATCACATCATCCCGCGATGCCTTATCGTTCTCTTTTAAGAACTGAGGATAAAAGTTTACTCCAACTACGCCTTTGTGCTTTGCCAAAGCACAGAGTTGTTGGTCTGTAAGATTACGTGAATGGGCACAAAGTGACTTAGCGCAGGAGTGGGAAGCTGTAACAGGAGCTTTCGACAGTTCTAAAACATGCCAAAACCCCGCTTCGTTAAGGTGAGAAACATCTATTAGCATGCCCAAGTGATTCATTCTCAAAACGACTTTCTGCCCGAAATTTGTTAACTTGCATTGCGAATCGGTTTCGCCTACACCATCAGCCAAAGCATTTCGTTGATTCCAAGTTAAACCCAAGGCCCTCACACCCAATTTGAAGATAAGTTCGAGCATGAAAAGGTCTTCTCCCAAAATTTCTCCGCCCTCTACGCTTAACAAAATCCCGATTCGATTTGGATCTGGAATTTGCATTAAGTCAGACTTATCCCGAACAAGGAAAACCTGTTCAGGATGGCCCTCTATGAATCGATGGGCTCCTTCAATAAGTTGTAGACCACGCCAAGTAGACATAGCTGGCTTATACTTTGTCTCAATAAATGCGGCCATAAACTGAAGAGCCACCCCTGCAAGCTTAGCTCTTTGTGTATCCCAATGCCCTCCTTCAGAAGGTTCTACCAACGTCCTTTCCCCGTTTACAAAATGGATCAAACTATCACAATGCCCATCCACTATATAAGAGTTTCTCATACCCAACAAGCACCCCCTTGTATGATAAACATAGTAAAGTCACCTGTCTGCTCTAAACTAAAGCAGACAGGTGACTTTCTCGCTACTTAGCGTGGCTGAATGATTAACTTAATCGCCGTTCTTTCTTCTCCTTCAATGATAACGTCAGTAAATGCGGGAATACATATGAGGTCGACTCCGCTCGGAGCCACAAAACCACGGGCAATTGCTACGGCCTTAATAGCTTGATTAAGAGCACCCGCTCCTATTGCTTGCAACTCTGCGCCACCGTTCTCCCGAAGAACCCCTGCAAGAGCCCCTGCAACCGCGTTAGGACTTGATTTAGCTGAGACTTTTAATACATCCATAGATACATCCTCCTGCTCGAATTCATTGACAAGTATTACCACAACTTTGAATATATGTATTCGAGAGTAAGTGAATAAAATCCTCTTTTATTTTAAGACTTTTCAGATTTTATTATTGAGTGAACATCTATATTTATTATGTCTCAGCAAACCGTTGAATTGTTTCAATTTGACGGGTCTTTCCAGATTCTTCATCAATCTCCAAAACTACAGCATTAATCTGTATTGGACCATTTGCTAGCTCAAACTTTGCAGGAAGCTGAGTCAAAAAACGATTTATAATAATTTCCTTTTTAACCCCCAAGACAGAATCTCGTGGTCCAGTCATGCCGACATCGGTAATATAAGCCGTCCCCTGCTCGAGCAAACGAGCATCAGCTGTCTGAATATGAGTATGGGTTCCAACCACAGCGCTAACTTTTCCATCGAGAAACCAACCCAACGCGACCTTTTCCGAAGTTGCCTCGGCATGAAAATCAACAATAATAATCGAAGTCTCT
>JAJYAS010000420.1 GCA_021779415.1 Bacillota bacterium | reverse complement strand
TCACATCAGTCAGTGAAAGATATTCATTAATACATTAATTCCTATTGAACCGCCGTATACCGAACGGTACGTACGGTGGTGTGAGAGGACGCTGTATAAAATAATTATTCAGCTCCTACTCGATTTTGCCATCCATGGGCGGCACATTTTACTTTTTCTCATTTTTATTTCTTTAGTTGGTCTAAGCCTTTTGTTATAATACAGTTAATCTGAAGTTAAAAAAAATTAAACAAAGGGGGTACCTATGACTATCGCAAAAAGGCTCGGACCATAGTGACTTACCATTGGATGGAGAAAAAAGCAATGAACGCAATGAGTATCACGGAATCTGTTAACCTGGATGATGACCAAGTAATCCCGAGGGGTTTTAGCTATGAATACTAATTCAATTTAATAGATAAAGTGTTGACATAATATTTAGGAATGCTACTATAAAATGGAAAGTATGGAATACTTCCGTACAAAGAAAAAATAAGGAGGAAGAAAATGAAAAGAGTAAGAAAGATCATGGCCCTTGCTCTGTCTGCAGCGCTTGTCCTTGTTGCGCTTGCAGGGTGTGGTAGCACATCGAGCAGCACAACGAGTAACGCCGCACCAAAACCCAACGATACCCTGATTTATGCGCAGGGTGCAGAGCCTAGAGGATTGGATCCGGCACTCGTTGACGACGGTGAGTCCGCTAAGGTAATGAGTAACATTTATGAAGGACTTTTAAAGTACAACAAGGATTCCACCAAGGTAGAGCCCTCACTGGCTAAAAGCTGGGATGTCAGTCCCGACGGTCTTACCTATACGTTTCATCTTCAACAGGGCGTTAAGTTTCAGGACGGTACTGATTTTAATGCTGATGCAGTAAAGTTTAACATCGACCGTCAGCTGCCTCCGCAGGTGACAGCGGATATGGCTTATGCTTCTTTCGTTTACGGTTCTGTAAAAAATGTTGAAGTAGTTGACCAGAATACCGTTAAAGTTAATTTGAAGGCTCCCAGCACGCCGTTCCTTAGCAATTTGGCCATGATCATGGCTGCACCAATAGTTAGTCCCAAGGCTTTAAAAGATAATAAAAACAATGTCGACCAAGCGCCGGTCGGCACGGGTCCTTACAAGTTTGTCAAATGGGAAAAGGATCAAAACATTGTTTTAGTCCGCAATGACGAATACTGGGGCACCAAGGCTCTTACCAAGAATGTTATCTTCAAATTCATTAAAGATAACTCGGCGCGAGTTGTTGCCTTAAACAACGGTGAGGCGGATATGATCGACGGTATTGATGCCACAGTGGTCAAACAGATCACTGACGCCGGCAATAAGATCTTCCAAGCTCCGGGCATGAATATCAACTACATGGCTTACAATACTTCGAGGAAGCCCTTTAATGATGCTAAGCTCCGGACGGCTATATCTCAGGCAGTAAATGTCCCGGAACTGGTGAAGAGCCTGTATAAGGGTTATTCCGAACCGGCTACGTCCATTCTGCCAACCTTTATGGATGGTTATGACAAGAGTATCTCCCAAGTAGCCTATGATCCCACCGCTGCAGCTAATACCTTGAAAGCTGCTGGATTGACTTCCATACACATGATCACCTATACCAACCCGAGACCTTATAACACAGCGACCGGACAAGTTCTGGCCGAATCTATTCAAGGCTATCTTTCCAAAGTCGGAGTCACTGTAAAGATTGATTCCTATGACTGGACCACTTACAAGGCAAAAGTTAAAGCAGGCGATTATGATATTGCCTTCTATGGTTGGACCGGTGATAACGGGGATCCGGACAACTTTATGAACCTCTTAGCGGATAAAGACCCAACTATGAACATTGCCCTTTATAACAATCCCCAATTTAATAGCTTAATTGCTAAAGGTTTGATCACTCCAGCAGGTGCTGAGCGCAATGCAATTTACACCCAACTGGAAAAAATCGCAGCAACTGATGCTGTCTGGCTCCCGGTTTCTCACGCACAAACACTTTGCGCCTATAGGCCCAATGTCCAAAATTTCTATTACCATATGACGGGTATAACCCCGTTTGCGGGAGTATCCAAGAAATAATTCTGGGGAGTTCAAGTTCCTTTCTAATTTTAGACTGCCGAGAACCGGCTAAATGCCGGTTCCCGGTTTTGTTTATTTTATGTTTTAGTTACTGAAAGGTTGTTGCTAATGCTCAAATATATTATAAAACGAATCTTGATGTTGATTCCCGTGCTTATAGGGGTTTCCATTATTGTCTTTCTCATTATGCGCGTATTTTCACCGGACCCCGCTCCTATTGTTTTGGGCCAACACGCCACGCAGCAGGCTGTAGAAGTTTGGCGACAGGCTAACGGACTGAATGACCCAATCTATTTGCAATACCTTCATTTTCTTCAAGGCGCACTGACCGGAAACCTTGGGATGTCCTACTATACCAAGACGCCAGTTATCCAAGAAATTATGTCCCGTTTTCCTGCCACGATTGAGCTGGCAGTTGTTGCAATTATCCTTGCCTCCTTTTTTGGCATCCTGATTGGTGTAATCTCAGCAGTCAAAAAGAACTCCATTTTCGATAATGGTGGTATGTTCCTGGCGCTGATCGGTGTCTCCATGCCTATCTTTTGGCTCGGGATTTTGCTGATTATTTTATTTTCCGGCACGTTACACTGGCTCCCCTCCAACGGCAGAATCAATCCCCTCTTAGAGCCCATACATTTTACAGGATTATATCTCATTGACAGCCTGATAACCGGTGACATGAGTTCCTTTATGGACGCGTTGCGCCATCTTATTCTGCCTGCGAGTGCCTTGGCCATGTATTCCATGGCTATCATAACCAGAATGACGCGTTCCAGTATGCTGGATACCTTGCAGCAGGATTTTATCCGTACCGCAAGGGCTAAAGGAGTTTCAGAGGGCAAGGTGATTCGCAAACATGCCTTGCGCAATGGCTTGATTCCCATTATCACAGTTATTGGTTTACAGCTTGGCAGTCTTCTAGGCGGGGCTGTGCTGACGGAAACGGTTTTCTCCTGGCCGGGAATCGGTGCCTATACCGTGACCTGTATTCTGAAGTCTGATTTTCCTGTGGTTCAGGGTGTGGTTTTGCTCGTAGCTGCTATATTCGTATTGATGAATTTAATCGTCGATGTGATTTATGCCTTCCTTGATCCACGTATTAAATATTCTAAAAAAGAGGTGTAGCTTGTATGAAAGCAAAGCATAATTCAAATTCTGATGAAAATCAGCTACAGGCTGCAGAATACGTGGAGAAACCGGAATCTCAGCTTAGGCTGATGTGGGAAACACTCAGACAGAACAAAGCGGCTGTCGTTGGCCTGTTTATCATCGGATTGTTGGCACTTATTGCCCTGACAGTATGGTTAAGCGAACTAATGGGCAAGCAGATTTTGCCTTATGATCCTAATTACTCCGATATGAGCAAAAGTTTTATCTGGCCCAACGCCCAACACTGGTTTGGTACGGATCAACTGGGCAGGGACTTGTTTAGCAGAATACTTGATGGGACGAAAATTTCTTTGTCTGTAGGCGTTGCAGCCGTTGCTATTTCGCTTTCAGTGGGTGTTATTTTAGGTGCTACTGCCGGTTATCGCGGTGGCAAGACGGATACAGCTATTATGAGGATTATGGATATTATGCTGGCTATCCCGTCCATTTTGCTGGCCATCGCTTTTATGGCAGCTTTGGGTAAAGGGTTGGACAAAGCGATTATTGCCATCGGACTGGTGTCCATTCCAGAGTATGCCCGTATTGTGCGTGGCAGTATTCTTTCCGTTAAAGAAAACGACTACGTTCATGCGGCCAAAATCATCGGCAATAGAACTAGTCGCATTATCTATAAACATATTTTGCCCAATGTTATTTCCGTGATCGTCGTAAGGGCTACCTTGGGTATTTCTTCCGCAGTGCTGGATACGGCAGCACTAGGTTTTTTGGGTTTGGGTGTACAGCCACCATTTGCTGAGTGGGGCGATATGCTTGGCCGAGCAAGGGGCTTTATTTTCTCCGCACCTTATACGCTGATCTTTCCCGGTATTGCCATCACGATTACTGTGTTGGCCTTTAACCTGCTTGGCGACGGGCTTCGGGATGCGCTTGATCCCAAATCCAGAATAAAATAAGGGTGGTGAACAGGATGTTGCTGGAAGTGAATAATTTGAGTACGGAATTTAAGCTGAAACGCGGCATTGTCAAGGCAGTTGATGATATCAGCTTTACTATAGATAAGGGCGAAATTTTGGCCATTGTCGGTGAGTCCGGCTCGGGAAAAAGTGTA
>JAJYAS010000419.1 GCA_021779415.1 Bacillota bacterium | reverse complement strand
CAGTAATTCTATTGACATTATAATAGTTGCTTGAATGTTTGTAAAGATAGTCTGGTTATTTTATTCCTTGCAGGATTAGGTTTCTTTACCTTCATATATTGACAAAGAAGCAGATGAGAGTATCATATTAAGTATATTATAAGATAGTAATATTAACTGCTGGCTCAAAATAAGCTTAACTACTCAACTATTGGAAGAGAAGCATCAGGAGGGGAGAATTTCCAATGTTATATGGAAAGCTGAAAGAGTATAGGGCTCTAATCACATTCCCATCGTTAACGGAAGCTTTAGGCGCAGAGAAGGTCCTCACCCGTTACGAGTGCCCTTATGCCAGTATTCCTACGCCGCGAAGTTTGCGGTCCGGTTGCAATACCTCGTTGTGCTTTCCGTTGGATCGAAAAGCGCTCGTTGATGATCTAATTGATGACGGAGTTGTGCTTACAGGGATGTATGAAGCACGTGAGGATGGATTTTTCTCATTAGTATGGTGACGATGCGTTAAGAGTAAGGGGAGGAACTCTGCGTCGTTTAGAAAGGAGCTGTAGTCTCATGATTTATTTGGATAATGCAGCAACGACTTGGCCGAAACCGCAACAAGTTGTAAAGTCCATTGAAGAGGCCCTCGTCAACAAGGGCGGAAATGCCGGCAGGGGAGGGCATGGCGCTGCAATGCAGATGGCTAGGCTCATTCATCAGACCAGGGAAGACTTGTGTAGTTTGTTCGGCACAGATGATCCGACTAGGGTTATCTTTACCCAGAATGCCACTCATGCCTTGAATCAAGCGTTATTCGGATTTCTTCAGCGGGGTGACCATGTCATCACGTCCTCTATCGAACATAATGCGGTGGCCCGCCCGCTTTGGGCCTTGAAACAGCGGGGGGTGCAGGTTAGCGAAGTTCCGGGACTACCAGGTAATGAGTTCGACTTGGAAGCTTACGACAAGGCTTTTCGACCGAACACTAAGTTAGTGGTGACCTTACATGCCTCAAATGTGACCGGCACCCTGTTGCCAGTCCGGGAAATTGGGCAAATTGCCCATGAACATGGCGTTTACTATTTGTTAGATGCTGCTCAAACCGCAGGGGTTTTTCCTATTGATCTGGGACGCCTAGCCGTGGATTTAATTGCCTTTCCGGGACATAAAGGTCTTTTGGGGCCTCAGGGAACGGGAGGACTCATTATTAAACCAGAGATTCAGTTGGAACCTTTGATTTATGGTGGGACGGGAAGTCTTTCGGAAGAGGATCGTCAGCCAGACTTTTTGCCGGATGCGTTGGAAAGCGGGACGTTGAATGGCGCAGGGATTGCCGGATTAGGAGCGGGAGTGCGATACATACTCAATGAAGGTGTGGATAAAATAAGGGTTAGTGAGCAGGCGCTTTGCCGGAAATTATGGAACGGTTTACGAGAGATCCCATCGGTTCAGCTTTACGGGAGTGACATGGTGGAGCGGCGATCTCCCATTGTGGCCTTTAACATTGGGAAACTCGATTCTGTAGAAGCTAGCTATATATTAGAAGAGAAAGCGGGAATCATTGCCCGGGCTGGATTACATTGTGCTGCCCATGCCCACAGAATGCTAGGAACTGTAACACAGGGAGTTGTTCGCTTTAGTCCTTCCCATTTCACGAGTGAGGATGAGATTGAGAAGGCTCTCAAGGCAGTAAAAGAAGTAGCAGAGGAAAATATCAATCTTTGAAATTAGGAGATTGTTAGGAGCTTGCGATGAAAACTGTGATGTTAAATAAAAAAAGTAATCTTTTCAAAGCCATTGCTCATCCTGCAAGGGTACAAATTTTGGAGTATTTGAGTTCCGGTGAACGGTGTGTCTGTGATATCATTTCTGAGCTCGGGCTTGAGCAGTCGAATGTATCCCAGCATTTGGCGGTACTGCGTCGGGAAAATCTCATTTCATCGAGAAAACAGGGACTGCAGGTCATGTATCGAATTAAACACCTTGAAATTTTGGCAGTGTTACAGAAAGCCCAAGATCTTATCAGTAACGAGTTGAACTTTAATCATCGGTTAATGCAGGAGATCGAGACAAAGGACGGACTCGACCAGAATTAAGAAGCAGGAGAGGCATTTGTACAGAAAGTACAGATGCCTCTCTTTGTTTTTCTGCTTAAGGGCATTTGTCATGTTAAATAGGAAGAAATTTAAATCTCCTCGAGACAACTGCGAGAAAATAATCATGTAAGTAATAGTGCAAATCAAATAGAACGGTAGTATAATATTACTATATGATAATTACATAATAATCAGGAGGTGTTTCGGTGATCGATAGCAGGGAACTATCCAAAGATATTTGTATTCTTGGCGGGGGTCCTGCCGGATATGTAGCAGCCATACGTGCCGCCCAGCTCGGTGCAAAAGTGACACTTATTGAGGATAGAGAGGTAGGAGGAACCTGTCTCAATAGGGGATGTATTCCAACTAAAGCATTACTTAAAACATCGGAAGTCCTAGCTATGCTTAATAAGTCTAAAGAAGTGGGCATAACCGCAACAGTTTCATCCGTTGATGCCAGTGTTGGCAAGGCTAGAAAAGATCGAGTGGTAAAAAGTCTTAGAATGGGTGTAGAGCATCTGCTGACTAAGAATGGGGTTCAAGTTCTGCGGGGAAGGGGGTGGATTGAATCCTCTCAAAGGGTGATCGTTAAAACCGCAGACCAAGACCTAGTGGTAGACTGCAATCGCTTAATTATTACTACGGGCTCGGAGCCCTTAATCCCTGATATACCAGGTATTATGCTGGAAGGGGTTATCACGAGCGATGAGGCGCTGGAACTCACTGAGATTCCTGAAAGTATCACTATCATAGGGGCAGGGGCCATAGGTATGGAATTTGCCACGTTGTATCACTCGCTGGGTTCTAAGGTTACTGTGGTCGAATTTCAAGAGAGGATCATTCCCAATGAGGACCAGGAAATAACCGCGGAACTCTTTAAAATCATGAAGAGGCAAGGAATTAAATTTGCACTCAGCTCAAAGGTTCAAGAGATTTCCAAGTCTGTAAATGGACTCGAAACCTTAGTGATTAATGGAGAGGGAAAAGAAGTGGTGCTGCTCACGGAAAAGGTTTTAGTTGCCGTGGGGAGAAAGTTAGCTGGGGTAGCTCCTGACATTAGTGCACTTGGCGTTGAATTGAGAAAAGGTTCCATCGTGGTCAATGAACATATGCAAACCAACGTAGACGGAGTTTATGCTGCGGGTGATGTGATCGGTGGCAGTCTTCTGGCTCATTTGGCGTTTGCTGAGGGGCGAGTGGCGGCAGAAAATGCTATGGGGATGAATAGTAGGCTGAATTATAGGGCTGTGCCCGCCTGCGTTTATACTAATCCAGAGGTGGCTTCAGTGGGCTTGAGTGAAAGTCAAGCAAAGGAACAAGGTATTGCTGTCAAAGTGGGACGCTTTGATTTTCGAAACAACGGCAGGGCCTTATGCCATGGAGAGCGGGAAGGGTTTGTTAAGGTTATAACGGAGGAAAGCACGGGGGTTATTTTAGGAGCCCGAATTTTAGGACCTCATGCCTCAGAATTGCTCTCGGAAATCACCTTGGCAGTTAGTCTTGGGGTCAAAGCTGACGTCTTGGCGGATATGATCCATCCCCACCCGGCCTTAGCAGAAGCTGTGATGGAAGCGTGTGGGGATGCAATTGGCAGGGCCATTCATAAATAATAGGCCTTAGCCTGAACTAACGAATCCTACTGAATTTTAAAATTGGAGGAATGAAAATGTCAGAAAAAGAATTGCCAGGATTTATTATGTGCGTCTGCACAGGGAAATGCCCTGGTTTTCAAAGTATGGATATCTGGGATTTCATCAATCAGGTCAGGGTCGAGCTGCCGGTGGAATACGGATTTATTCACCCTCAGTTATGTGAAGAAGATGGGGACCGATTCCTGGCAGATTATTTGAAAGCTCACCGAAAAGTCATCATTGGTGCCTGTGCTCCAAATATGCAAAGAAAGATGTTCAAACAGGCTTTCAAAGATGCAGGACTGGACATCGAAAAGGATGCCTATATGCTCGATATTCGGGATATGACCAATGAAGCAGCGTTCAAAAAGGTGGAAGAATTGGTAGAGCAAATCGAAGCGGAGGGATAAGCATGAGTGAAGACACGTTTATGGGAGTTCCGAGAAACTCCATCGATTGGAGCCCAATTATTGATTATGACAAATGTAACGATTGCATGGAGTGTGTCAAATTTTGCCCACACCAAGTGTATGAAGTCCGGAAAACTGAGGAGAAAAAGTTGATTGTGAA
>JAJYAS010000418.1 GCA_021779415.1 Bacillota bacterium | reverse complement strand
TTCTAGATAAAGCGGGAATTGATTTCACTTATATGGGCACTGATGAAGCCTGCTGCGGTATTCCGATGAAGATAGCTGGTAAATGGGATCTCTTTGAAGAAATTTTTGAGCACAATGTAGCGGAAGCGAAAAAGCGCGGCGCGAAAACTATCGTTACTTCCTGTCCGGCTTGTGGGCTCGCCTGGAAAGAGCTTTATGCTGGATTGGCGCGTAAGAAAGGGATTGACTATCCTTTTGAAATCAAGCATTATTCTGAGGTGGCCGCTGAAGCTTTAGCCAAAGGCGATCTGAAATTTGAGCATGAAATAAAGGCCAAAATTGCTTTCCATGACTCCTGTCATGCTGGTCGTGCTCAAGGTGTCTACGAACCGCCCCGTGAACTAATTGCTGCTATCCCGGGTGTAGAACTGGTGGAAATGGAGCATAACCGCGAAACCGGCCTGTGTTGTGGGTCTGTATTAACACTGATCGGTGAAATGCCAGTTGCTCCCAAGCTTGGAGGGATGCGGATTCAAGAAGCCATCGATGTAGACGCTGATGCCTTATTGGCTCTGTGCCCCTGTTGTCAGGTTCAGTTGAGATCTGCTGCAAAAGCCAATAATATGGATATCCCGATAACTGACTTGGCGCGGTTTATTGCTAAAGGTTTAGGCTTTGAAACCGAAGATAAAACTGAATACTCGATGGAAATGTGGGGTTACTTCGAGAAATTTATTGTTCTTATGTATCCTGAAAACATGGCTAAGATTATGGGAGCGCTATTGCCACAGATGTTTGCTAACATGCCTGTTGGTATGGTGCCCATGATGAACGCTATGAAACACATCCCTGGTGGTCTTGCCTTGATGGGGAAAATGATGCCTGTAATGATGCCGATGTTAGTCCCCGGGATCATGCCCAAGGTTATGCCTGATATGCTTACTGAGGTTTCGCGCCGCGTAGGTCCTCTGCCTAAGGATATGGAGGAACTGATGCCGGACTTGCTGCCCAAAACCATGGATTCCTTAATGTCAAACTTGCTGCCTCAACTCGTACCCTATATAACGCCGATGATGATTGAGTATATCAAAACCGGGCGGATCCCTTCTACTGCTATTTCTGTTGCTGAAACTGTTAGAATCAAAAACGAAAAAAATGCGGCTAAATAGCAGAGGGCCGTAACAAACTTCAACAAGCCAAAAAACTAATTATAGTTTTTTGGCTTTTTTTTTGGTGCATTCCTTAGTGTATATAATTCTAAAATTTGTAAAAGGTAATAGCAACAACCCCTAAATGGGAAGAGATGTTATAAGTAAAACGGTTGACAAAAAGGAGTGGGTCGAATATATTAATTAAGTAAGATACCTTACCGGGGTATAAGGGGGTAAGCGCATTAATGCACAATTCAAACAACACCATCACCCCATCGCATCGGAGGTGATACTTAGACAAACGTTCTTATTCTAAGCAAACGACTATTAACTTGTGAGGTGAGGAGCAAACGTGAAAAAGAAAAAGCTGTCCTTATTGGCCTTAATCTTTGGCATTTTCGGAATCGTGCTAACGAGTTATTTCTGGCTGTCAACTCCCAAAGATACACAGGCAGCCTGTGGTGCATCAACTTCCTCTTGTAAAACTTGTCATGAGGTTCAAGGAGCAGATCCCGTCTCTAAAAAGGGGGATTGGCACATTCAGCACTCCTTCGGAGATTTTTGCCAGGCCTGTCATCTAGGTGTGGCTACGGAAACAGATAAGACGAAAGCCCATGCAGGGATGATTGCTAAACCCTTAACTCAGTCTGATCAGACCTGTGCTTCGTGTCACCCTGCGGATACAGCGGCTCGGGTCGCTAAATATGGCGGAGCAGCAACAACTTCAACTGCAACCGGAACTACTCCTACAGCACCAGGTGCCTCAGCGACCGGAGCAGCTCCTGCGACAGGGACTGGAGCAGTCACTCCGTCTCCAGCAGCAACTCAAGTGCCACCCAGCGCAAATCCTAATTTTGACATCCTCGATTTCAATAATAACGGGAAGTTATCTTGGCTGGTTTGGGCGATCATCATTGCGAATATATTGGCACTCTTGGTTTTAGCTACCCTGCTATGGAAGTGGAAGAAAGGGTTATGGCCCTGGGCCTTCGCGCAAGGAAAGCACAAGGATGTTCCATTTAATACTCTGCCTCCTGAAGTTCAAGATGTGTTTACCCGATTACTAAAGGGAGACATGCACACCGTCTTGGCTCTGCAAAAAATCCTAGAACGTGAACAAGGAAGTCAATTGTTGCAAGCCATCACAACAATGGATGAAAAAGAACTCAAGTCTTTGGCTTCGTTAGGTGAGACGAAGAATGGGAAGGGGGAAAAATAATTATGTCCTTTAATGAGAAAATGAAGGAAAAAGTATGGTCCCCTTGGGCAGCAGGAGTCCTTTTGGGACTAACAGCCACCGCCTCTTATGTTTTGGTGGACAAAACCATTGGCTCTTCAGGTGGCATTGAGAGTATTGATAGTATCCTATTAAAAACATTTCATTTCAACATGGCCAATTCCATGTACTTCAAATTCCAGATGCCACCGGTTGTTAGTTTTCAAATCATACTTTTTGTAGGCATGTTGCTCGGCGCCTTCGTGTCGAGTAAATGGTCTAAAGATTTTAAGTTCAGAATGATGCCGGATCAGCAGTGGACACAGAACTTCGGACCGAGCAAGCTGAAACGCTGGGCGTTGATTTTTCTCGGTGGGATTATCATCGAGTATTCTGCTGGTATAGCTGGTGGGTGTACGAGTGGACTAGCGATATCAGGTACAATGCAACTTTCGCCGGCTGGACTGCTGTTTATAGCAGGACTGTTCGTGTCGGGGATCATCACAACGAAGATTTTGTATGGGGGGAATTATTAATATGACAACGTATGTTGTCCCCTTGATTATTGGGTTTTTCTTCGCCTTTTCCCTTCAAAAGGCTGGTTTAGGTCACTATCATCGGATTGTTAATCAATTCCGTTTCAAAGATAATACCATTATGAAGCTCATTATGACCGGAGTTTCGGTTGGACTTGTGGGTCTCTATACTCTAAAAGATCTTGGTTTTATCCAGTTGGATCAAATGTCCTCCACTTATATAGTAGGAAACCTTCTTGGCGGGCTCCTTTTTGGAGTCGGTATGGCCCTCGCCGGCACGTGACCGGGTACGTTGATCACAGGTTGTGGTCAGGGAAATTTAGATTATTTAATTCCGGGAGTTTTAGGTTTTCTCGTCGGTGGAGTCCTATTTGGGGCCACTTACCAATCCGTTTTCTTGAAAATATCGACCATTGGTTCCTATGGACAAAAATCGCTGGAAGACCTTCTTAATGTCAACCATTGGCTGTTCATCTCGCTCTTTGTCCTATGTACTATCGTGTTCTATGTGGGCACCAAAATCGCAGAGAAGTCGAAGGACGCTTCAAAGACACAGGTCAATGACTTAAAGGTAAATTAATCATTCTATCTCCCAAGGAAAGGAGGCCTCCATGTGTCCAAAGTGTATACTTGGGATCAACTGTTCAGCCGACGTCAGTTTATTAAAGGAACTGCCGCAGGAGCTGCTCTGGGTGCTACCGCTGGCTTTGGTCTCCTAGCGCCAGGAACCAGTGTTGGCGCGAGCGAAAGTTCAGCGCAAACATCAGCAACGGGTGTAAAGATGGTTACCACTATTTGTGAGCAGTGTGTTTGGCGGTGTGGTGTGATAGCCAAGGTCCAAAACGGTGTTGTGAAGAAGTTGGAAGGAAATCCCGATCACCCCAATAATTTAGGAAAACTGTGTCCCCGTGGGAATGCGGGCATTGAGACAACGTATAGCCCGGATCGGATTAAATTCCCCATGATTAGGGCAGGGGCACGGGGGAGTGGCTTGTGGCGGAGGGCTTCTTGGGATGAAGCTTTAACTTATACCGCAGACCAAATGAAGAAAATTAAAGACAAGTACGGCGCTAAGGCTATGATGTTCAACTCGACGGACAATTTGTCTCAACCGTTTTTTGAAATTCTGCTCAAAGCCTATGGAAGTCCCAATTACGGCACGCAACGAAGTCTATGTTTTAATGCCATGACTACCGGATTTCTGTATACCTACGGTGTACCGCAACCAGGGACAGACTATAAGAATTGCAAGTATATGATTTTCACGGGCAGAAATCTGGCGGAGGGAATTTCCAATAACGAAACTCAGGAAATGATCGAAATGGTGGCCAGAGGGGTTAAGGTCGTCGTGCTTGATCCGCGCTTCAGTAAGACAGCGGCGAAAGCAACGGAATG
>JAJYAS010000417.1 GCA_021779415.1 Bacillota bacterium | reverse complement strand
AATAAGGCAGTGCTTTTTGTTTAGGTTCCAAGTCATTGAGCACATCGAGAATAGCTTGCATATGTTTTGAATTCATGCTCTCACCTACTTATCGTTATTATTCGAAGACTACCTCTGAAGCTAAGAGATTAAATAGATGTTATTCAAGTATTTACATGAACTTATTATATGATCATAGTGATCATATGTCAATATATTTATTTCATTATGTTCTGTTTTTTATTCTCCTCTTTATAAAATCTATGCTCTTAGGCTATAAGATGGAGGACTTCCCTAATCGCTGTAGAAAATAATGATTGAATTAAAACGTTGGGAGAGGGTATCATGTTTTATGAAGGAACTATTTACCGCCCACCAAGCGAGGCAAAAAGTATTATTTTACAAATTACCGTGGGATGTCAACACAATGCTTGTACCTTTTGCACCATGTATAAGGGTAAATCCTTCAGAATTAAATCCCGAACAGAAATCAATGAAATTATCATGACTGCCCAGGCTCAAGATTCAGACGCAGAACGAATTTTCCTGGCGGATGGTGATGCAATCGCCGTTGATTCCTTACTGCTAATCGAGATTCTAGACCAACTATATCAAAAATTCCCCCGTTTAAAACGAGTCGGGATTTATGGAGGTCCCAAAGACATTCTTGCCAAGAGCCCCCAAGAGTTAACGGATCTCAAAACTCATGGCCTCTCTATCGTTTATTTAGGCGTTGAAAGCGGGAACGAAGGGATACTAAAATCCGTTTGCAAAGGAGTTACAGCGGAGCAAATGATTGCTGCTGGACAAAAACTTAAGGCAAGCGGTTTAACCCTCTCTTGCACCGTTATTATCGGACTTGGTGGTAAAGCCCTTTCTCACGAGCATGCGGTGGACACAGCCCGGGTTATCAGCGAAATTGACCCTCAATTTTTAGGGGCTCTAACCTTAATGGTGGAACCCCGAGCACCCTTAGCCAAAGAGATCGAACGCGGCACCTTTCAACTTCTTTCCCCTTTCGAATCACTTTCCGAGCTCCGGACCCTCCTCGAACTCCTTAACGTCACCCACTGTGTTTTTCGGAGCAATCACGCCTCCAACTACCTCCCCCTTAGAGCCACGCTTCCTGACGAGAGAACCGCTCTTTTAAAAACCTTGGATAATGTTATGGAGAACAAATCAATAGAACGACTTCGTCCAGATTATTGGAGAGGACTCTAAACAAAACTTGGCTGGCGCCAAGCCTTGGCGTAGGCGGCCGCTTTAGTTGCCCTTATGCATCCAGAAAGTATACAACGAAGTTATACTTTCTGACTAGTATAAAAAATAACAGAAGCCAAAGAATAGGTCACCCATTCTTTGCTTCTGTTTTATAATCTGACGCTAATTGTAGGATATGCTCCACAGCCCGCTTCGTGGAATGGCCTGGTAAGGTAATGGACGCTTTTTGTCGCATTGCCTCAAGTTCGTCAAGGTTATATAAAAAATGACTTAAGAGCTGTCCTAATTCAGCTTCGGTCTCTGCCACCAGTCCTGCGCCGTTACACTTCACGAAGTGCGCGTTTTCCTCTTCTTGACCCGGGATAGGCTTATAAATCAGCAAAGGCAACTGTTTGGTTAACGCCTCTGAAACTGTTAAACCGCCCGCCTTTGTAATAATAAGATGGGATACCGACATTAATTCCTCAACATTATGAACATACTCTAACCGTATCATGGGGTTACGTGCTTGCGCGATCACCGTTTCTAAAGAGTGAAATAATTTTTCGTTTTTCCCACAGACAATAATTGCTTGGACCGGGACTAAAGAATCGGCAAGTTTCTGACAAATTCTTTTGGCGCTTTTCAAAATTCCATATGACCCTCCCATCACTAAAAAGGTGGGGAGATCCTGCTTTAAACCTAGACTAGAAAGGATTGGCCCTCGTTCTAAATTTTCTTCGAACTTTATGCTTACGGGTATTCCTGTCACATGAATATTTTGCGACTTAATTCCCCAAGACAACAAACTCTCTTTAACCTCTTCACAGGCCACAATATAGCAGTCAACACCTGAATGAACCCAGTGACTGTGAACTGTATAATCCGTAATTATAGTGATAATTGGAATCTGAAGTTTATGTTCGTTCCTAAGTTGGGCTAGGACCAAGGAGACCGTAGGATAAGTACATATAATAAAATTCGGTTTAAATTCGTCAATATATTGGAGGAAATTACTTCTTCCCAACTTACTCAGAAGCCGTTGCCCCATCGATTTAGGTTGAACCTGAGCCGTTTTATAATAAAATCTTCCCCAAAGTTTGGGAACATGCTTGATAATCTCACCATAAACGCTTTTGACTAGGGTGTTGATCGGTTTATTTAAGAAATCGCCAAAATCTAAGTGTATAACTTCTGCAGAAGGCTCTTTAAGACGAATACCTTCAATGACAGCTTCCGCTGCCCGCAAATGCCCATTTCCGAACGAAGCGGAGAATACGAGAACCCTTAGCTGTTCCACAAAACTGGCCCTCCCTCTCTTCGACAACAGCCTTACCGTCTATTTTTAGTGCGGTTTTTTATCTGAAATACTTTACATCTATTATAGGGACATCCTTCACAAAAGAAAAGCAGGAATTACCCAATGCTTTAAAATGTCAGCATTGGATATTATTGAAAGAGGGGAGCAAAAGCATGTCACATAAAACTAATGCCGCTCGAATTCTTGATCAGGTCAAACTACCTTATGAATTAAAGGAATACACGGTCGATGAATCCGATCTATCCGCAATTTCTGTAGCTCAAAAAGTTAACTTGCCCATCGAGCAGGTTTATAAAACATTGGTGGCACGGGGGGATAAAACTGGAGTCATCGTTGCTTGTATCCGGGGTGACCACGAACTCCAGCTGAAGGCTCTAGCCTCACTTAGCGGCAATAAGAAAGTTGAAGTTGTCTCCCTTAAAGAGGTTCAACCTCTAACTGGGTATATACGAGGCGGAGTTTCCCCCATCGGAATGAAGAAACAATATCCTGTTTATATTGGCTCTGACATCCAGTTGCACGAACGAATTAGTATAAGCGCAGGCCTACGTGGACTCCAACTCTTTCTGTGCCCCACCGATTTAATTGCTGTGACAAAGGCACAATTAGGGGAGATTTCTATACCGGTAGTTTAAAAATTATTGAATGACTAAATAGCGATTCAAAGATTGGGGTCTGATAGATAGAAAAGTGATTAGTCTAAGCGAGCATCACTGCTCAAAGACTAATCACTTCATTGATTAATAATCTGTGTCAACTATCAACTTACAATACTCGTCGAGCGCCAACATAAACGGATTTCCAGTATGGACCGATCGTATAGATCGTAACCCCTTTGGATGAAGAAGCATTGATAAATTGCCCTCCGCCAAGGTAAATCCCATCATGATCTACGACACCGTTTCCCGCAAACGAGAAAAATACCAGATCCCCTGGTTGGAGCTTTTCAAACGCAACGTATGTTCCCACTTTGTATTGATCACGTGAAACCCTTGGCACAGAGATGCCATTCTGAGCAAACACATAAGCAACGAATCCAGAACAATCAAAGCCAGTCTGTGGGGTCGATCCTCCCCACTGATACTTTACACCCAGATATTGTTTGGCCGTGCTAATAATATCTGAAGCTTTACCTGGACTCAGTCTTTGTAAATATATTGTATTCAGCGACTTTGTGGTCATTGCGCCAACAATCCCATCTTGGGTCAGACCATTAGCTTTTTGAAAGCTCTTAACTCCCTGTTCAGTCATCGTACCAAAGATACCATCCGCTTTGCCAACGTTAAAGCCCACATAATTCAGTTTTGTCTGTAGCTCCACAACATCTGGCCCCCTAGACCCTAATTTTAATAAAACATCCCCTAGCGAAGCCTGAGCAGAAGTTGCAAACATCAGGGTCATAAACATTAATAAAAGCGCAAGTATAAGTTTGTTTTTCAATTCCCCCATCATTCCTTTCTATGTTTTAGGTGATTTTATTAACTACTTAAATATCGACAAAATCTGCAGGAAAGTGTATGCTTAAAATGTTACATCCCTTCAAGTTATTGACAACCCTTAATCTCCTTGATGCTTCCCTTGAAGCAACTTGACAGTCCATTGCTATGTACTATAATAATGATGAAACTCGAAGATATGCTAAATTAGTGACTTCCGCAAACAAGGGTGCCGTTTTAATCTAAAAAACAATAAGCGTAGAGGCCGGGATTAATTTCCCGGCCTCTACGCTTATTAATAACTTCTTTGGTTTAGATTGATTAAGAAAGCGTTAACTCTT
>JAJYAS010000416.1 GCA_021779415.1 Bacillota bacterium | reverse complement strand
CTCTCCACTGCCCGAACAGCTGGTTCGCCCAAAGGCACAATTCTTTCTTTACTTCCTTTACCAAGGCAACGAACATATCCGACCTCTAACGATACATCCGCTAAACGCAAGCCGATAAGTTCCGAAACTCGGAGACCCGTACTATAAAGAACCTCCAGCATGGCCAAATCTCGCAGGTTGAGATCGGAATCTTCCCCCACTTGTAATAGTTTATCCATTGTCCCTTCCGACAACACCTTCGGAAGGGGTTGATTTAACTTTGGGGTCACCAAATAGGTACTTGGGTTATCCGTTCGTTGTCCTTCATTCAACAAAAATGCAAAAAACCCCCGCAGGGTTGCATTACAACGTGCAATAGTTCGAGGTGATCTCCCTATATCTTTCCATCTAAGAAGAAATAAAAACAGGTCATTTTCCTCACACGCTGTGAAATCTGTTCCCCGTTGTTTAAGAAAACTCTGGAGTTGACATAAATCTCGCTCATAAGCCTGCCGTGTATTCTCAGAAAGCCCCCGCTCAACATGTAGGTAGGTCAGGTACTGTTTCAAAAGTTGTTCCTCGGAGGTCACCATTCTACCCCCTCCTTTTTTGATTTAGTTCTACACGTGGAGGGGATTTTCCTTGTTTAGCCTTTTCTCTTAAGGAATTTGTCACTCTGCAAATCCGGAAACCATTGTATGGCATAGTCCCCCCACACTGGCCTTTCCACACGCATGGGATTACCCTTAGGTTTCTGATCATGATGTAAGAGTGAAGACATCCATAGGTTACACACGGCAATCAGCTTAGGCAAGAGCACTGCGAGTAAAATAAGGAGGACAAATACTCTTCCGAGATAAAGAAAAAACTCACTCCAACGTTTTATTGGCATTACGCTCCCCCCTATCCTTTAAACCTATGCACCTCCAGATTGTCCTTATCCTTTTAAAAAAGAAAGGATCGCCAATCTTACAAGCAATCCCAAACAAATAGATCCTACCCCACTTGTAAAAAAGAGTGGAACCCGATCACCGGATTCCACTCAAAGATAAAAAATAACTTATTCAAGGGCCAGATGCGTGACATTCGAATCTCGACTAGAGCAAAGCTTCTTCTAATGGTGTATACATAATATTCAAAGACTCTGCGACTGCTTTATAAGTTAACTTGCCGTTAATCACATTAATCCCTTTACGCAACGAACGATTATCTTGGATCGCTTTGAAATACCCTTTGTTGGCGATCTCCAACGCATAACCTAGCGTTACATTAGTCAAAGCGAAGGTTGAGGTTCGGGCAACTGCTCCGGGAATATTGGCAACAGAGTAATGAACAACTCCATGTTTAATATAGGTGGGGTTACTGTGCGTTGTCACACGGTCAATCGTTTCGATACTTCCGCCTTGGTCGATGGCCACGTCGACAATAACACTTCCTGGCGACATTGCTTTCACCATGTCTTCGGTAACCAGATGAGGAGTACGAGCACCAGGAATTAATACCGCCCCCACCAGCAAATCCGCTTTAGCTACACTGTTTGCAATATTATAGGGATTGGACATCAAGGTTCTTACTCGACCATTAAACGCATCATCAATCTCTCTTAATCTCTGAGCGCTCTTTTCGACAATCGTAACTCCTGCGCCAAGGCCAATAGCCATTTTTGCCGCATTTATACCCACAATTCCGCCACCGATAATAGTTACATTCGCGGGTGTTACTCCAGGGACTCCCCCCATCAGTACCCCTTTTCCGCCATAAGGTTTTTCAAGTAATTGAGCTCCGATTTGAATCGCCATACGCCCAGCGACTTCGCTCATAGGAGTAAGTAAAGGCAATGAGGCATTATCTAGCTGGATGGTTTCGTAAGCAATCCCGACCACTTGTTTCTCCATGAGCGCTTTGGTTAATTCTGGTTCATTCGCCAAATGCAAGTAAGTAAATAAAATTTGACCAGGCTTAAAATAGCCATATTCAGACGCAATTGGTTCTTTCACCTTTATTACCATGTCGGCATTCCAAACATCTTCGGCTGAATCAAGGATCTGAGCACCGGCATCAAGATATTGTTGATCAGTGATGCCACTGCCTTCCCCGGCAGATTTTTCCAAAACAACCTGATGCCCAGTCAAAGCTAACGCATGGACACCTGCAGGGGTAATCGCTACCCGACTCTCATTGTTTTTAATCTCTTTCGGTACTCCAATCAGCATAATACAAACCTCCATCTTAATCATTAGCCCTCGCGTAGTCATTATAATGCAAATATTGTGCCATTAGCAAGAAGTTTGATCTCCTCATCAGATTGTCCGTAAAATAGGCCTTCTCAGGCCTTTAGTGTGAATCCCTAGGAACTATTGTGTGCAGAAAAGCCTGTAATAACCTGAATAATTTTGCACGCAATATTATTCAGTGCAATATTTTGCATGAATATTCAATTAGAGTCCTAATAATCGCACGCCAAGTATGGAAAAATATCCCTGTGCAACGCCGACACCAACTGCTCCAAGAGAAACAAAGGTTGCTGCCGCGGTGTAGTAAAGAAATTCTCTGCGCAGCGACTCTCCTCTAGCTTTGCCTCTGAGTAACAAAAACGAAAAAATAGTGGCCAGCCCCGCCCCAAGAAGCAGTAGCGGAATCGCAAGGAGAGCGGGAACAAGAACTGTTGTTAAAATCAACGCGAGCCCAAGGGTTCCTTTCACTCCAATAATGAAACTGACAGTAAAGCCAAGAATAAATCCTCGTGTGAAGACAATCAGATAAATTAAGGGTGCTCCAATGATCGTGAGTCCCAAGATCCAAATTCCGGCCATCATAATGAACATATCCCTAGCAAGTTGCCCAAGAAAAGTAGGATCTAGAGTTGTCGGTTGGCTAGTTAAAAGCGTGTTTAAGAATTTCCCAAGTTGGGAGGTTTCTGAGGTTCCCAAGGCACTGACTCCAACCGCCCCAAATACCAAACCAGCCAGATAGACGCTCGAAAGCGTGAGATAAATAACCCAATATTGCCGAATGTGTTCGCCGAGTTTTTTCCACATTCTCTACACCTCTTCCCATACGTTCCTATGGGATTTTATTCCTCTTGAGGGCAAAGTATGTCCACAACTCGACCAAATATACCCCCGCCGCCCGCTTCCACAGTTAATTCACCTTGACGCGCTTTCATAATCAAACGTGCAATCGTTTCTCCGGCAACGCTTTTCAATCCATCCGTATCAACGTGGTGGAGCACCGCCATCTCTGTCCCAAAGGCCTTTAAAAGACGTTCATACATTTTGGGTCCAACTCCAGGGAACTGTCGTAGGGGGACCTGATAGACATAGGACGCTTCATCGTGTTTACCCATCGGACGGTCTGCAATACTCACCAGACGATCCAAGACACCCATTACAACATGCTGACTCCCACAATCCGGACATACCAGCTGTGGCGCTGGCGTCTTAACGACTTTTTCACAGCTTAGACAATACGTGCGATGATATTTCCCTACTCTGGGGGGCAAACCATAATTTCGAACAGCTCGTTTATTTGTTCCCCGAATTAACTCCAACAACCCTCCGTAAGAAGGATCTACTTGTTCCAGGGTATTATACTCTCGAGCAATATTAGGCAAAGAGTGCGCATCTGAGTTACTGAACAAGACCACGGGATCCAGTTCGCTGATACTCTCGGCCATTGCTCGATCCGCACTGAGTCCGATTTCCAAGGCGTTCGGTAGAACGGGAAGAACGTCACTCATGCGCCGGCAACAGTTTCCATAAATCCCCTTATGAGGCGTGAAAGCATGCGCCGGAAACCAGATTCCCTCAGCCCTCTCAACCGCCTCAAGCCATTGATCAATGGGAAGATATCCCCTCTGAGTACTCAATTGCCAATTTTTTGTGATTGGTCTTAAGGTCCGAACGTACTGGGTCATCTGTTCTATGGACGGGAAGTAAGCAACGAAATGGGCATTTCCCTTCCCGACCTGCAATTCAATTTCATGTCCAGGAATCAACGTTAAGCCACGGGCAAGATAACCTCCCGCCGAAGAGGGTCGCAGTACCCCGGAAGCAATCAGCGTCTTAAAATCTTGTTGCACCCCGGTCGAATGCGCGTCGACAACACCAACAAGAGAAAGTCCTTTAATATCCCTAGCAACTTCTACAATATTGGGTAATGTTAATGTTTTCGAGGCAGTAATTTTAACTGCCTTCCCATCTAGACTTTGCCCGACATGGACGTGCAGATCTGCAAAAATCATCCCAATCGTCCCTGAACAAGCAAAATTCCTAAGATGGTTTTGGCATCATTAAACTCATTCTGTT
>JAJYAS010000415.1:369-4291 GCA_021779415.1 Bacillota bacterium | reverse complement strand
AAACCTAACAAAATGGAATGGTTTCAACTGGTCATTATTAGTATCTTAGGAATTGTAATCCCTTATGTTGCCTTACTCTTGGGATTACGGCAAACGACCGGGACTAATGCCTCCGTTGTTTTTGCAACCCTACCAGCCGTGACAAATACGATGATATTTCTTCTCTATAAGCTGAAACCTTCAAAATCCCAAACGCTGGGTATGATAACTTCCTTTATGGGTTTAATGATTGTATTTACTCAAGGCTCATTGTTTCATTTACTCACCTTTAGATTAGGAGTCGGTGAACTATACCTATTCATCAATGTATTGTCCATTTGTTTGTTTAATCTTTTAGGGCAGAACATTATGAATAAATTTTCCTCCCTTGTCACAAGTATTTATGCTCTAATTTTCGCAGCGATTATATTAATTCCCGTGGGCGCTTGGCAACTTAGATCACTGGAATGGAATGTTTCATGGTCTGAGTGGCTAATAATCTTCTACATGGGCTTTATGGCCGCTGGGGTGGCCTTTTTCCTTAATCTCTATGGAATTAATAAGATCGGAAGTGGCAAAACTTCGATCCTCAACAATATGCAACATGTATTTAGTATTACCTTAAGTGTCATTATCCTCAACGAATCATTAGCCACCTATCATTGGGTTGGGTTTATCTTAGTGATATCTGGGGTAATCCTTTCCTTATCTAAGTCCTCTCAGAAAGTGACTTCTAAACTAGAAGATAAATCTTAACCCACCTTCATAAATGGAGGTGGGTTAACATGAGTTATCTTTCACTCAATAATCTATATACAATTCTCACCAAGGGCAGTCCATGTCTTAAGTCCAACGATTCCATCTTGAACTAAGTTCATACTCTTTTGGTAAGTCAAAACAGCGGCTCCCGTAATAGGTCCAAAAATGCCATCAAGTATACCGGAATAAAAGCCATACGTTCGCAAGAGTTTTTGGAGCTTTACAACTGCTGGCCCTGTGTTTCCTTGTACAAGAGTTGGACAGTGATTAACAGGGGGCCTATGGCAATTTGCGCCGAGAGCAGTCCATGTCTTATTCCCAACGATTCCATCCTGAACTAGTTTCTTGCTCTTTTGAAAAGCCAAGACGGCTGATTTCGTAAGTGGTCCAAAAAATCCATCAGTTTTACCGGGATTAAAACCAGCTGCAGTTAAGCGAATTTGTAAGTCTCTGACAGTAAGCCCGGATGCGCCTTCTCTTAAAACCGGACAGAGCCAATGTCCATTGTGATTCAAGTTATAGCCCTCCTTTTTTAACATCCTATGACAGATTGCTTTTCACTGTTAAAGAAGGACATATTTTTCTTATGTATTATTTATTCGTCAAAAAAAAAGCCACTCATTGAGTGGCTTTTATACTAATTGAATCCCGCAAAGTTCCTCGAGAATTAATGGATACACGGCTCGAGACTAATCATCAACAAAGCTTTACCAAACTACTTACGACCATTGTAAACTAAATTTGTAGCCGATTCACCTTACACCTAAGCAAACAAAACTGGAAATAAACATTTTGAGAAACTAAATAGTAAGGGGAGTAAATACTTTGACTTAAACCAAACCAAAGACTAAGTTTAAGGTTACGAAACTAATCTAGACAAATCCTCCATTATTTCTGTTCGTACATACTTTGGGTCTAACCGGATTAATCTGTAGAAACTAAACCCTAACAAGTGACAATTTAACTCAATTACAGGAATGGACTTGAGGTCCTTATTTGGAAAACACACTTGTGAAAAACGAACCTTAATTAGACTAACATCGACTGATAGAGCATTTAAACCTAACTTGAAACAGATCAACCTAACCTATTTGAGACGGACCAAATTAACCCCTAATCTAACAAACTAAACTGAATAACTCTAACTACACTGAACAACTAAATTGACTGGCTAAACAAAGACTAATATAGAGGAACTTTGCGGGAAAAATTTCTTTCTGAACAACAAAAACCACCCTCTAGGTGGTTCCAATTCTTCGGTTTCAGCATGTGTTCAACTGATTGCTATGCTGAAACTTCCGAACGAATCGAAACTTTACCTAGCACGCTACCAACAATTTACTGTAAGCTGAACTCTTATCATTGAGTGTTTATGTCTTTATTATAACTAAACCCAGCGTTTTGTCAAGTGTCTGCGCAAAATTATTTAAAGCCCACTTTTTATATGCAGACTGTAAACACCTGTAGAATAGCTTTCTGGAGGAGTCAACTTTAGTCTGGAACCAACACTTATACTTTGAGCCTAAACTGGCTTACTCATAAGAAATGAGACCCCTTTACAAATGAGGGGTCTCGTTTCTAGAAAACCCTGAATAATTATTGTTTAAGCAGTTCTTGCAAATGCTTTGCTGTGTCGAGAATATTTTCCTTAGCTAAAATAGCGGATACGACAGCAACTCCGTCAATCCCTTTAGCCATAACCTGGCGAAGGTTGATCTCATTGATTCCGCCAATCGCGACCACGGGTATGTGCACCGATTTCTTAATAAGTCCTAATTGATCGAGACTAACGTCAGCTGCATCGGTCTTTGTCGGTGTACTAAAAACTGCCCCCACTCCCACATAGTCGGCGCCCTGTTGTTGAGCTACAAGGGCTTCCTCTAGAGTGCTTACAGAAACCCCGATAATTTTATTGGGAAAGAGTTCCTTCGCTTTAATCATCGGAAGATCATCTTGTCCGATGTGCAGTCCGTCAGCATCTATAGCCAGTGCGATGTCTAAGCGGTCATTGATAATTAGGGGGATATGATAATGGGTAGTTATCTCCTTGACCCTACAGGCTAACTCTAAGAACTCGCGGGTTGAAACCGACTTTTCCCGAAGCTGAACCAAGGTCACGCCACCCTGAATAGCTTGATCAACACTTTGAGCCAAGTCGCGACCTCCGAGGGCATGTCGGTCTGTGACCAAATATAAACTATAGTCCACCTCGACTTTATTCATAGCGGATTTTACCTTCTTGGGCTAGGATCTCTGGGGACAGATTGTAGATACTATCAAACAGTCGCGCCCTAAAGGTTCCGATCCCTTCTCCGTGATGCAGTGAAGCTTGAGCCATCTCCCCCGCTAATCCCATGCTAATGATTCCAGCCACTGAAGCTGAAAAATAATCATTTGATGCGCCACAGAAGGTCGCCACGAGCGAACTTGTCATGCACCCCGTTCCAGTGACGTCTGCCAAAATTCGGTGACCGTTATCCAGCAGGCAAACTTGACGGCCATCGGACACGACATCTGTTTTTCCTGTAATGGCAATGACACAACCTAGTTCAGAGGCAAACGTGCGGGCAATGATCGAGCCACCTTGTTCATCGGCCAGCGAATCCACGCCCTTAATTGCCACATTTTGGCCCGCTAATACTTTGATTTCAGACATATTCCCTCGTATGACTTCGGGCTTTAACTCCTTAATTATTCTTTCTGCAGTATCAGTTCTCAGCTTAGTCGCACCTACCCCAACGGGATCTAAAATCACGGGGACGCCCAATTCCTTCGCTCTCCGTCCGGATACCAGCATGCTTTCAATCGTTCTGGAATTCAGAGTGCCAATGTTAAGCACTAAAGCAGAAGCAAAGCCCACCATTTCGGCAACTTCCTCGAGATCGTCGGCCATGACGGGAGAACCACCGATAGCTAGTACAATATTCGCACAATCATTGACCGTTACATAGTTGGTAATAAGATGAATCAAGGGGCTTTTTTCTTTAACCGAGCTTAAGTTAGCGAAGATTTTTTCACGTATTTCCATTTGCCTATCACCCTCCAAGTTATAGAATGCAGTATGCTGATCAGCAGCATCACTGGAATTGTAGCTCCCAGAACAAAATTCAACTTAAGAAATTGGTAGTATAAAACTGTCCCTATGACACAGAGAACTAGGGTTCCCCAGTCAAGAAGTCGGTTA
>JAJYAS010000415.1:0-359 GCA_021779415.1 Bacillota bacterium | reverse complement strand
ATTTAACTCACTCGATTAATCCCGCCTTTTTGTAAAGTGTATAAAAATGATGAGTTGGCCCCACACCTTTGCCAATGGATAAAGAATGTTGAATCGCTATGGTAATATACTCCTTAGCTCGGGAGACGGCTTCGTTGAGAGAATATCCCAGAGCCAGATTTGCCGTGATGGCGGACGAAAGGGTGCACCCCGTTCCATGAGTATTTTTAGTTGCAATCCGAGTCGAAGAAAAGTAACTGAATTTCCGTCCATCAAAGAGAATATCAGTCGAGTCATCCTCTAAATGTCCCCCCTTCAACAGTACATTTTTGGCCCCCATTTGATAAATCGCTTTAGCGGCCTCTTCCATTTGCTTAAGC
>JAJYAS010000008.1 GCA_021779415.1 Bacillota bacterium | reverse complement strand
AATTCTAGCTCCCCGCATTGGGAGCACTGAATGGCTATCGTTGTGTTTGTCGTTAGAATCATAAGTCCCACCTCTTCCTACTGACTATACTTCGTCGTGCAAGAAGATTCTCCTGCCTTTCAGTTAACAAAAAAGTGCGAACCCGAGTGTACATCTTTATACCGCGGTATAAAGATGTACACAACGAAATGCGACAAAGAGATGAAAAAGAGGTCGGCACAATAGGTGCAAACCTCCAAGTAACGTGATCTTAATTTCTTTAAGTAAGAAGCGCCCTTTCGCTATGTTGTCTTTAGAAATCCCCCAACCCTTTCTCGCAACTCAAATAAATCAAAAGGTTTGCCTATGTAATAGAGAATTCCTAGTTCCTTGGCTTGTTCCATATTCTGAGCATCACCGTAAGCCGTCATCATAATCACGCCGACTTTCTGATTCACAGAACGAATCTGTGCTAATGTTTCTATGCCGTTCATTCCAGGCATTTTCATGTCCATCAAGATGAGGTCTGGCTCAAAGGATTTGAGTAACAAAAGAGCTTGTTCTCCATTCGCAGCCATCTCGACCTCATGTTGATCCTCCCGGAAAGTCTCAAAGAGCAGGCGACGCACACCTAGTTGATCATCTACGACTAGAATCTTAGCCACTCTCTACATCCCTTTCCCTCAAGATTATGCTTAAGGTGAATATTCTGTATAAATAGGCAAAATTCCTTCTTCTACAACTCGTTCTGATAACATTTGTCCATCTTTTCGATATCTCCTGAGAATCCTAGGATTTGCCACTGTCCGACGCAAAGGTATTTTAACCTCTTCTCCCAGCGCACATTCCATCATTCCCACATCAAGCACGGTGAGCTGCATACCAATTTTCCCGGCTACACGCACCGTCCGTCCATTCAGTTCCACCCGTTCTTGCCCGAGGTAGATACCGAACAGCGCCAAAAAATTCTTAACCACGATTTTGAAAAAATCGATCCCTCCTTGAGGGACAAACTGAGGAGCTACGCCAAATCCATCTGCATATCCCACCGGAATCACCGCCAGTTGTGTTTCTGTCTTCGTATGATATATACTTTGATACCCCACATCCGTCCCTCTAGGGACTTTACGCAGATGAACAATCTGACTTTTAGCAGTCCAAGGGTCTTCCAACCTCAATTTCCCATGAAAACCTTGCCCTGGATAATGCCCGATCAACAGTGTCCCAATACGCACAAAGTCGTGATGCCACTCTGGATGATCAATAAATGCCGCACTGTTACAGACGTGTTTCCAAGTCGGGCAGATCCCCCCTTCTTCAAGGCCAGTGGCAAACTTCTCAAAACGTTCGTATTGCCTCAAGGAATAGGGTTGATCCCTTTGGGCGGCGCGAGCGAAATGGGTATATACCCCTGCAACTTCAAGGTGAGGAGCGTTTGACAAGGTGGCAATAAGCTCTCCTAATTCTGAAAGTCGAAACCCCGTTCTCCCCATGCCAGTCTCAACTTTAAGATGCACCTGCACGTTTTGCTGGTGTTCCAGTTCCATATCTGAACAAATCGTATTCAATTCCGAGATCGAAGACAATCCAGAAAGCGTCAGTTGTAAATGTGCTGAGATCGCCTGGGGCCATTCCTCCTTCATGGTTGGACCCAAGACAAGAATTAACCCTTCAATTCCATGCTCCCTCAAAATTAGTCCTTCTTCGACCCTGGTAACCGCGAACGCTTCACAACCGGCTCCTTCTAGGGCCCGAGCAACTTCGATTGCGCCCAGACCATAGGCATCTGCTTTTACAACTGCCATACACCTCGATTCGGGGCGGAGATGTTTAATAACTTCTTGATAATTCCCCACAACTGCATCGAGATTAACTTCAATCCAGGTTTCAGCCATGGCGTTATCCCCTCCGTGTTCGTCGCAGCTTACCAATAATCCCCTTGACAACATCCGAATAAATCGGTTCTAAATGGTTCCAAAGGAAATAGACCGCCCTGCGATACACGAGGTCCCATTCTCCAATAAACTCTGTATATTCTCCGTTAAATCCCTTCTTAAAACGATAAAGGCCATAAAGTGGATTGTCTTCCGTCAAGTGCCCCGGAACCCCTCGAAAGTCATAGAGCGTACAGCCCAACGACTTCGCCCAACGAATCATTTCCCATTGAATCAAATAGTTGGGCATAACATTGCGATGAGCGTTGGACGAAGCCCCATAGATATACCAAGCTTTATCTCCTATGACAAAAGCCAAGGTTCCGGATACGATGTTCCCTTCATACTCGGCAATGAATAACTCCCCCAGTCCAACCGGAACTAAGGAGTCATATAGGTCTTCAAAATAAGAATAAGCTCGCACCAAGAAATGGTCACGCTCTGTTGTTTCTTTTAAAACACGATAAAATTCCGGTAAATCCTCGCGCGTCCCTCGCCGAATCTGAACCCCTTTTTTCTGAGCAAGTCGAATGTTATAGCGTGTTTTTTGTTGCATATTAGCTAGGAGCGTTTGCTCATCTGGGGAGATATCTAAGCGAAATACATACTTTGGTTGAACCCCTTCAAAGCCCTTTCCACTCTCTGCAGATCGAAATCCCTTGGCGAACAAATACTGCTCCAGTTCTTTTTCTGAAGACGGCACATCAGGATCAATTTTTAGAAAAATCGCTCCGCGGGTTTTCGCCAACTTGCGGATTTCTGCCAGCACCAAATCGAAAAGCTCCGCATTCTTCCAGTCCAGTACAGGACCGCGTGAAGCGTAAAAAATAGGGATACCAACAACCGGAATTTTACGTTCCAGAAGTGAGGCAGCAGCCACGATTTCTCCATTTTCTTCAACGACTAACCGCCAGGGCACCCATCCAGTACGACTCTTAATCTCTCCCCACTCCCAAGACTGGAGCACATGGCCTTTCGGAGCCCTAGCCAAAAAAGCATTGAACCGCAAATGTTCATTTTTATCGATCCATCTTGCAACATAGGCCATCGTTTCAGCCCCCTTCCTCTTTCCATTCTTTCCAGGGTTACAAGGCTCTAATCAACAACTCATTATTACAACAGGAAGAGTTCGTGCCATACCCTTTATCCAAGGCTTAGCAGAACTCTCCTAAGTTAGCTTACCATACTTTTTCTATGCACTGTCGCTAAACTGCAAGTCAAGAACCGTCCCTGACTTGCAGTTGCTTTTTCTGCGTCGTAGGTACCGAGCTTTGTGTCACACTAGTCCGCTAACGCAGCTCGAATAAACTCACGGAAGAGTGGATGCGCTCGATTGGGGCGAGATTTGAATTCCGGATGGAACTGTGAAGCCACAAACCATGGATGATCTGGGAATTCTACTATCTCTACCAAACGACCATCCAACGAAGTCCCCGAGAATCTCATTCCAGCGTTCTCAAGCTCTGTACGGAATTGGTTATTGACTTCATAACGATGGCGGTGTCGCTCGTAGACAACTTGTTCTTGATACGCCTGATTAGCTATACTGCCAACAAGCAGTTTTGCTGGGGAAATGCCTAAACGCATAGTCCCGCCTTTTTCCTCGACATCTTTTTGCTCTGGTAGTATGTCAATAACCGGATATGGCGTGTCTGCATCAAATTCCGTGCTATTGGCGCGCTCCATACCGCACACATTGCGGGCAAATTCTATAATGGCCGTTTGCATGCCTAAACAGATTCCGAGAAAAGGTATTTTTTGTTCTCTAGCATACCGAATTGCATCGATTTTCCCCTCAATTCCCCGATTGCCAAACCCCCCAGGAACGAGAATTCCATCGATACCCTTTAAGTACTTTTCAGCAGATTCTTCCTCCACATTCTCGGAATTAATCCAACGGACTTTCACTTTAGCACCGTGTTCAGTCCCCGCTGATCGCAAAGCTTCTGCTACGCTTAAATAGGCATCAGGGAGTTCTACATATTTTCCTACAATCGCAATCTCGATTTCTCGTGTCGGAGACTTAATTTTTTCCACCATAGCCTTCCACTCAGTCATATCAGCAGGGGGAGCCTCCATCCCGGCACGACGCAAAACGATATCATCTAACCCCTCTTCCTGAAGGTTCAAAGGAACTTCGTAAATCGTGGGGGCATCTAAAGCTTGGATGACAGCTTCTAGTTTCACGTCACAGAGCAGGGCCAACTTCTCCTTCATATCCTGAGAGAGGGCTTTCTCCGTGCGGCAGACAATAATCGTAGGTTGGATACCTATTCCCCTTAATTCTTTTACAGAATGTTGGGTGGGCTTTGTCTTTAATTCCCCTGACATCGGCAAATACGGGACTAAGGTGACATGTATGTAGATGACGTTCTCTATACCAATGTCATTTTTCATCTGACGAATTGCTTCAAGGAAGGGCAAGGACTCAATATCTCCGACAGTTCCACCGATTTCTGTAATCACAAAATCCGGATGGGTCTCCCGCGCTACGCGGTAGATTCTCTCTTTGATTTCATTGGTAATATGAGGAATAACCTGGACTGTTCCTCCCAGATAATCGCCTTTACGTTCCTTCTTGATAACTGACCAGTAAATTTTGCCCGTTGTCACATTACTATTTTTTGATACTGGCACATCAATAAAGCGCTCATAGTGACCCAAATCTAGGTCTGTCTCTGCTCCGTCATCCGTAACAAACACTTCCCCGTGTTGATAGGGGCTCATCGTTCCTGGGTCAATATTAATATAAGGATCAAATTTCTGGATTGCTACTTTTAGACCCCTATTTTTGAGAAGACAACCAAGGGATGCTGCTGTAATTCCTTTTCCAAGGGAAGACACCACGCCACCCGTTACGAAAATAAATTTTGTCATTCGCTTTACCATTTCCTTTCAGACCTTTGAAGTGTACCAAACTCGCATCCATATATCCTAACATAAACTCCCATTTTGTCGCGAGGATTTTCTTACTACAAAAAATTCTCGCACCAAAACACATAAATAAAGCTAGTTCGCGAGCACTAGCTTTATTTTTACCTGTCAGTAAGACTATTTTAAGTCACTGTTCATAACAGGGCATTCAAGATTTGGACCAAACTTCCTTATCTCACTGCTCTATTTTAGCTAGACTTCCAAAGGATGTCAAGATAGAAGACACCCCTTGGAAGTCTATCATACTTATCATCCGCATTTAATCTCACTAAAACTACCATTTTTCGCTACGTGTACCTTCATCCGTCTCATCAAAAACCTCGTCCGACTCTACTGCATCTTCATCCAAACTCTCTTCATCCAATTCTTCAGAATCAGACTTGTCATCTTCATCAGAAGAGACTTTATTCATGATGCCAATTGGAGACGACCGTTTTGGGGCTTTTGTCGATTCCCAAACCTTCAGGCCCCATTCACCTCGTCCATGAAAGGTAAAGCGGGTGTCTAAGTTTATCTGGGTAAGTGCTGCAGCAATCCGAATAGCCTCCTGAGAAATTCCTAAGCGTCGCAGTACCTCTTCAATCAAATTTTGGTAATGCATGGGGTTACCTTGAGTTTTAAGAACTTCATAAGCTATATCAGCTTCCGTCGGCTTGTCTTTTTTACTTAAAGAGTGGGTCAAAACTCCACCGCCCTTCGTCGTTTTGAATATCACTATATTCGGCCCACCCCTAAATATTTCCTGCATGTCATTTATTTAAACATTAAATTTTCAAAAAGTTATATCTTACATCCGATCCGGAGCCGATACACCAAGAATACCCAACACATTGCTAACAATTTGTTTCACTGCACGCACTAAACTCAAACGTGCCCGACGCAATCCCTCGTCATCAACCAGCACACGCTGGCTGTTATAGAAAGTATGGAAGAGGCCAGCCAAGTCAAGGACATAACGGGCTAAACGATGGGGTTCCATAAGACGTGCCGCAACCGTGATCTCGCTTGGGAAGTCAGCCATCTTCTTAAGTAAATCTCGTTCTTCCGAGCTGTTCAAGCGTTTTAAATCTTCTTCTAGAGGCAGGGTCCCGACATCCCCCAGTTCTTCAGCTTGGCGCAATATACTACATAAACGAGCATGCGCATACTGTACATAGTACACTGGGTTATCCGAGGATTGTGCCCTAGCCAAATCCATGTCAAAGTCCACGGTAGAGTCAGGATCCCGCAGAATAAAGAAGAAACGTGCCGCATCTTTCCCTACTTCATCCATCAGTTCGCGTAACGTAATGTACTGACCGGAACGCTTGGACATTTTCACAACTTCGCCTTTTTGGATGAGGCGCACAAGCTGCATTAGAATAATTTGTAGATGATCGGAGTCGTACCCTAAGGCAGACATCGCTCCTTTCATCCGAGCAACATGTCCATGGTGATCCGCACCCCAAATATTAATGACCTGACCAAATCCACGATCGAATTTGTTACGATGGTAAGCAATATCAGCCGCAAAATACGTGGGAGTTCCGTTGCTTCTGACCACGACTTCGTCCTTTTCGTCTCCAAACAACGTGGATTTAAGCCAAAGAGCGCCTTCTTTTTCGTAAATGTACTCTTTTTTCTGAAGTTCCTCTAGGGTTAAACGAACTTCGCCTGAATCATGAAGGGATTGTTCGCTAAACCAAACATCATATACAACTCCAAAATCCTCAAGCGTCTCTCGGATATCATGCATTTTTTCTCCCAAAGCATACCGTACCAGAAACTCCCGTCTCAAGCCTGGCTCAACAGAAAGATACTTGTCCCCCACTTTGGCAATAAGACCCTTTACCGTATCGATCAAGTCCTCGCCATGATAACCCCCTTCTGGGAAGGGCGCATCCTGACCCAGTTGCTGTAAATACCTTGCTTCAAGGGACAAAGCAAAATTGTGAATTTGATTCCCTGCATCATTGATATAAAATTCTCGAGAAACTTCATACCCCGCCATCGAAAGTAAAGATGCGAGGCTATCGCCAAGTGCTGCTCCACGAGCATTGCCCATATGTAATAGCCCCGTGGGATTTGCGCTCACGAACTCGACTTGAATCTTTTGACCCTTTCCGATATCCACCTGGCCATAGCCTTCTCCAGCTTTTAACACTTCAACAATAACATTCGTAAGCCATAGCGGATCTAAGTGAAAGTTAATAAAACCCGCCCCGGCAATTTCAGAGGATTGAATCCAAGTCCCCGTCGTGTCCAGGTGTTTTATGAGTGTGGTGGCTATCTCCCGAGGGGAACGTTTCGCTTGTTTTGCTAAAACCATCGCTAGATTCGTTGCCAAATCTCCGTGTTGTCTATCTCTTGGTTCTTCCAAAACATAATTAGGCAATTCTTCAAACATTAATTCTCCCGCCATTTGGGCGGCATTCGCAGCTTTTAACAACTGATTCGTAATCTGTGTCTTTATATTCTCGTAGAGACTCATTGAGGGGGGTCCTCCTTTATGTTTAAAAACAGTGCATTATAACTTACCAGATTATCATCGACAAAAAGGTCATATTCTAGACTAATACGTCCCCCGTGTACTGTCAAGTCACACTCTACCTTATGGGGCATAACGCTAAGCCAAATTTTCCCATAGCAAGTGGTGTAGATGCTGCGATTGAGCTCACCCTTCTTGAACTCTTGGGTTAGATCAACTGCTCCTTTGCGATTTAGAGTGACTATTCCTTCTTTAATAATCAAATAAGTGGATACTTCTTCGAAACCTGTGCTTTCACTTCCAGCTTCTTCGTATAGCACATAGAAAACTCCGTCTCGCTCATAAAGCATCCCTTCGGTGATCACTTCCTGCTGATCTTCGTGCCCTTCGGGATACTTCTGATTTCCTTGGACTTGGATGGTTACTTTCTTCTGCAATGGTTTGCTCCTTTCAGAGGGGGGTGCAATCTTAATGTGCCCTATTCTCTCTAAACCGGATAAACTCCTTTATTACTTTTGATTAATTTATCCCATCAGATATACAACAGCGAGAGGAAACTATTTCCTCTCGCTTATTCTTCTGCTACTAATTTTACTGGAGGAATTCTCCTCGAGGGGTCTTGATAATCCGTTGAATTTTTTCTTCCGCCCCTGTAACAGCATTTAGATAGAGAAGATATTCCTCTCCTTGATACCGACCACGGAATTCGTAACTATAGACCTCTTTGTTCCCACCTTTGGCAATGACCGCTAATCTGCTTTCTAGGACTTGGAAATTCTGACGCAGTTTGCGTTCTGCTTGGCTCAGTGTTAGTTTCGATGGGAAGGTTCGGGTTTGATGAAAGGAATAATAGGGTGCTGCATCTAGGCCAACGAGCTGACCATTGTCCAAGGCGATCATCGCCCGCACTTTATCAGGGTAGATCCGTACCCCATCTTTTTCAGCAACGAAATCGAATTGAGCGTATGATCCGAAGTTCTCACTGGACGTTAACATGAGTTGCCAGCCTAATGTTTGCAAAACTGTTTTGGCTTTACTTGCACCTTCTTCTAAGCTCAGTGTTCGTGGTTCAATGGGGCGTTGATCCCGATATAGTATTACAACCCCGCCTTGGCGACTTACTTGCAAATAAGCATCCTTGTGTTTCCAGGAATACCCTCCAAGTGGGCCCTGGTAGTCCCCTGCAAACTCTGGGGTTACATTTGCATAGCCAACTTTGTTTAAGAAGTTCCGTGCTACTACTTGGGCTTGCTCTCGGGTTACTTCCCCAGCAGGGAGACCTAGGGGCTTGAGCACAACACGAGTTGAGTATTCTCCGGTGTACGTAAAGGGTGGCAGTTTTTGCAGGCTGGCATCCAACTGATCCAGACCAGACCTTACAGATTTTGCTGGCGCTTCAGACCCGTCCGCTGCAGCTTCGGCAATCTGGGGGCCGCCCAAGCCTAGTCTTTGTCCTAGTGTCGGAGCAGGATCGACCCAAACTAGATTTTCCGTGTCCATTCTAGTTATCATTTCTTGAATTTTTTGATTAACAGGCACAAGTCGTTCATGCATGTCTCTCAGGGTCTTATCATCTTCCGCAGTGATTGTTTCTCCGCCAGCAACACGTTGTGCCAGAGTCCTAGCAAAATCGCCGGATTGTGTTAAAAACTGACCCATATAACTGAGACCCACTTGATCGGCTGGGATCTGAGCGAAATCCTTGAGCGCTGCATCGCTTTTACTCGAGACTTGACTTAAATAGAGAATTTTTTGAGTGGAGTTACTTGCCACATCTCCCTTGGCCATATCCGTTTCTAACTGATCAAGGTGACTTGCAAAATCAGACAAAGCCCGACGATTGTTATTTTCCGCTAAGAGACGATAGTCTCCCGCTAAGCGGTATTCATTCAATCCCCAGCCTAGAGAGATCGCCAAAGCTGCTGCCAAAGCACCTATCCAAATTTTTCTCATGCCTGTCCCCCTACTTTGTAAAGATATGATTCCCAATCTGGAGAATCTGTGGACGAGACCAAATATATTTATTTGTCGTTTTGGCCGGATTGAAAAAGAAGAGAGCGCCTTTTGAAGGGTCTACACCACTTTCAGCCTCTTGGGCCGCACGTATGGCGGATGCGGAAGGGGGCAAATTAATTTGACCGTCATTCACACTAGAAAAGGCCTGTGGCTGATAGATGATATCGGCAATTGTTTTGGGAAATGCCGGATCTGTTATTCGATTAAGAATTACGGCAGCGACCGCAACTTGTCCCAAATAAGGCTCTCCTCGGGCCTCCGCATTCACGGCCCGGGCTAAGAGATTAGTGTCAATGTTTTTATAACCTACAGCCTTTCCCGATCCATTCGTGCTTTGTCCGGCTAAACTTTTTATCTCTTTAATAGTTTGCGTTCCGGCTAAGCCGTCCACTCTTAACCCGTGATCCTTTTGAAAGTTCCGTACTGCCGACTCTGTTTTTGCGCCAAATTTTCCATCGACTGTCCCGACTGCATAGCCTAACTGGGCTAATTTACTTTGTAATTCTTTAACGTCTGTGCCTTTACTCCCTCTGCCAAGCAAACTGTCACCTAAGGCTGCATAGGCAATACCCGACAAGGCAATGCTGAGAATCAGCCCGATAACCAAGCCCCCCCAGGGTTTAACGCGAACATTCATACCCTCACCTCACTTTTGTTAATGCTTCCTTAGTGTGGCAAAAGTTAAGGGAAATTATCCAACATTATCCTCTATAACTAAAATAAATATGCCCTAGGGGGTATACTCCCTAGGGCATCAGTAAATCAGACACATTAATGATTCTGGTGCAGAAACCTTGAATCGTGGGTCAAAAGCAATATTGCAATTGGGACTTATCTTGCAGGTACTCACACCATCCTTGTAGAAAAGAATAATAATAATAAGAAAAACCAATAGGAGATGGTAACATGTTTTATGAAGGAAAGATTTATCGGCCACCTAGTGAGGCAAAAAGCATCATCTTGCAGATCACTGTAGGATGCCAGCACAACGCCTGCACCTTCTGTACCATGTACAAGGAGAAATCCTTTCGAATCAAATCGCGCGCCGAAATTGAAGATATCATTGCTACTGCACTGGTAAACAATCCCGATGCAGAGCGAGCCTTTCTGGCTGATGGAGATGCAATCGCTGTTGACTCTGGATTGCTGATTGAAATCCTCGATCAACTTTATGAGAAATTCCCCCGTCTTAAACGAGTCGGGATCTATGGAGGGCCTAAAGATATTCTCGCCAAGACCCCCCAGGAATTGGCCGATTTAAAAGCTCATGGACTAACCATGGTTTACCTGGGAGTTGAAAGTGGCAACGAAGGGATCCTAGCCTCTGTCTGTAAAGGCGTAACCTCAGACCAGATGATCGCTGCTGGACAAAAGCTAAAGAAAAGTGGCTTATTACTATCCTGCACTGTTATCATTGGCCTCGGAGGAAAAGCCCTTTCCCAGAAACATGCCCTTGATACCGCCCAAGTCATTAGTGCCATAGACCCTCAATATTTAGGAGCTCTGACACTAATGGTTGAGCCGCAAGCGCCCTTGGCAAAAAGTATCGAAAGCGGTACGTTTCAACTTCTCACGCCCCTCGAATCTCTGACTGAAATTCACACTCTCTTAAAACATCTTAAGGTCACACATTGTGTCTTCCGAAGTAATCACGCTTCCAACTACTTACCCCTTCGAGCTACGCTCCCCGCTGACCGTGACGAGCTGTTAAAAACCCTCGACAATATCATCGAGACTAATGCCTTCGGGCGCTTACGACCTGAAGGTTGGCGAGGCCTCTAAGCTTTCTGTTGAAGTAAGAGTTTCGAGCAATATTCAATCATTTCCCGTCGACGAACAATCCCTATAAACGTCTGTTGATCATCTACGACAGGTACGAAATTTTGCACCACTGCTCTTGAAATTAAATCCTCCATTTGGGCATCGATTGTGACAGGTACATTCTGAACATGTTGTTCTACGCTACTCAGGAAAATATCCTCGGTATTTTCGAAAGTTAACCCTGGTGTATTTTTAAGCTTCCAGAGCAAATCCCCTTCAGTAATGGTTCCAGCATATTTTCCCTCACCATTAATGAGCGGGACTGCAGAATAACTGTGATACTCCATCCTCTCTAAAGCCTGGCGCATCGTTGCGCCCTCCTTTAGATAGACAATGTCCTTTTTCGGAATAAGAAAAAATGCTATATTCATTTAATTACGCTCCATTTGAAAAATTTTATCCAATAAATCTATGTCAATCCAACAGACCATTATGGATCCAAATGTCTATTAACCGATTTTTTGTTTTCTTCTGCGTAAATGCACTGCTAATTGTAACATATCTTCAACGGCCCGCTCTGTCGAACGACCCGGCAAAGCTGCGGCCGCCCTTTCCCGCATTTTCTCAATATCCTCGGGATGACTTAATAAATGGCTAAGAAGCAATTCTAACTCTTCTTCACTACCTGCAACATGCCCCGCACCTATGCGTTGAACAAACTGTGCATTCCCATCTTCCTGCCCGGGAATTGGCTTGAAAATAACAAGGGGCAAATGTTTGGTTAGCGCCTCAGAGACCGTTAAGCCGCCCGCCTTAGTAATAATCAGCTTCGAAACCGCCATTAATTCCTCAAGATTATGCACATACCCTAAGCGAACGATGGGGTTATCCCCCCGCGCACTTACTTCTTCTAAAGAGTGATATAGCTTTGCATTTTTTCCACAAACAATAATAGATTGAACCGGGACCAACGAATCTGCGAGTTTTTTGCAGATTCGTTTCGTGCTTTTCAACCCACCATAGGCTCCTCCCATGACTAAAAAGATCGGAAGCTCCGGATCTAAGCCTAACTCATAAATAATTTGTTGACGATCCAAGTCCCCTTCAAATCTTGGACTTATAGGGATCCCCGTCACATGAATGCGTTGCGTATTAATTCCCCAAGACACTAAGATTTCTTTTACCTCAGCACAGGCCACCATGTAACGATCGACCCCTGGATGAACCCAATGGCTGTGAGCGGTAAAATCCGTGATGACAGTAATTAGGGGCACATGGAGAATTTCCTCAAGTCTGAGTTCGGCTAAAATTGAAGACACAGTGGGATACGTACATACAATGAGATCCGGTTCAAAAACATGAATATATTTCAGAAAATCATTCCGCCCCAATTGGTTCAAAAAACGTTGCATCATCGATCTAGGTTGTACTTTAGAGGTTTTATAATACAATCTTCCCCAGAGCTTCGGCGTGCGTTTAATCATTTCCAGATAAACGTTTTTCACCATGGCGTTAACACGTTTATTTAGAAAATCTCCAAAGTCCAAGTGAATAATTTCAGCTGAAGGTTCCTTAATTCGGATTCCTTCTATCACTGCTTCGGCCGCCCGCAAATGTCCATTTCCAAACGTTGCAGAAAATACGAGAACCCTTAACTTTTTCAACACTGGCCCTCCCTTTCCTCAACAACGCTATTTCTTCAAAGAAAAATCATCCAGTTTCTAATAGAATTATAAAAGATATGAGCGCGATCAGCAATCTATGAAATTGGAATTTAGCAAAATTCACATTACTTTCACATCAAAAAGCACTCTTTTACTTCATGGCTGAGTTCACTTGACACTCTAGTTTTTTTTGTAAGTCCAATTTTTCTAAGCCTAACATCAGTAACGTGAAGATAAGGGTAGAAATCCCGATTAGCCTCCATCCTGTATCAATCGTTACATAGTTTAGTACGTACCCCATCCCCAGAGGCCCAAATGTATTCCCTAACCCAAAAATCATGGGAACGACAGAGTTCATTCTTCCGCGATGGGAAACGGGCGTATGACTAACAATGAAAGGCGTTACACTAATCGCCAGAATAATTTCGCCAACGGTGAAGGTAAAGGCCCAGAGAAAAACAAACGATAAAGAATGAGTAACCCCCAACATCCCAAATCCGAGGGCATATAAAAGTCCGCCATAGACCATTCGGCGCATATTACTAATTCCTTCCGCGATCTTGGTAACAAGTGGCGTAAATAGCATAACCACCAAGCCGTTAAATCCTGCAATATAGCCAAAATATTCTGCACCAACTCCGCTAAAATTTTGCATTATTTGCATAGGTAGCATGAATGACCACTGCGCATACGCAAAGTTATAACCCAGCATTATAATGCCAAAATATATAAGAATGGGACGTTTGAGCAAAATAGCAAAAATCGAGCCCTCTTCCCGTTTTTCCAACCTTCGGCTCCCCTCGGTAACCTCTTCCTTCGTTCTCAAAATTGTCTCAGGAACAAAGATGGCAATAAGACTTAAGGCCATGAGTGCCGTCAGAGCATCGCCGATAAAAACCAGAGGAAGATGGTTTTTATATAATATTCCACCGACAACAGGTCCTACTGCAAAGCCAATGTTCCATCCCATATAAGAAAGTGCGTAAGCTCCATTTCTTGTTTCCGGTGTCGTCAAATCGGCGATTAACGCATCATGGGCCGGGCCAGCCGTTACCATACAAACACCAGCGATCATCACGATATAAATCATTAATATCGAAGGCTTTGTGAAACCAGCCAGTATATAAAATATTGCGGCAAACCCATCAAAAAATAAAATCACCTTTTTTCTACCGATCGTGTCCGCTAGTTTTCCTCCGATCATTGCTGCCGGCAAAAACAAGAGACCCGAAAGACTTATGTAAAAGCCCGTCATTTGCTTGGATAACCCAATATTCTGAGTTAAAATAATCGTAAGCAAAGGCATAACAAAACATCCTAGGGCATTAATGATCCGAGCCACAAAAATAACGTAAATTTCTCTGGGCATTCCTTTATAAGGACTAAACAACATTTTTAAACCTAACATTTTATTAAGATTCCTCCTTCAGCAATACAAAAAGCCACGGTCCCTACGTCGTCCCGAGGGCAACGAGGGGTTCCATGGCTTTGATCAAAGGTTGGGGACGGCCTCACCCACAATAAAAAGTCACGGAATCATACGACCCCGTGACTTCACTAATCCGTTCCTAATCAGCAAAAGTTAACTTTACGCAGGCCGTTGTATGAAGTATAAGGCATTAAATCCGTTACAATCCCTTTCATCATTCACGACCTCCTTTTGAACTTTAATCTGTATACAGTATAAAGTTCGTTACGCTATTCTGTCAATACTTTCCTTGTTATAAATTTGCAGGAGAACTTCTGTCTATATCGAATAAAGATTTACATGGGAATTCAGAGAATACACCAGTGTTTATGAAGGGTGGAGCAGAGCATGGCGCAAAAAACAAACGCAGCTCGTATTCTAGATCAAGCCAAACTAACTTATGCATTAAAAGAATACCCCGTAGATGAATCTGATTTATCTGCTGTTACCGTTGCCCAAAAAGTTGGCCTACCCATTGAACAGGTTTATAAAACCATAGTCGCACGTGGCGATAAAACAGGAGTAATCGTTGCCTGCATTCAGGGAGATCATGAACTCAACCTCAAGGGATTAGCGATACTTAGCGGCAATAAGAAAGTCGAGGTTGTCTCCCTTAAAGAAGTCCAACCTTTAACTGGGTATATACGGGGTGGGGTTTCCCCCATTGGAATGAAGAAGCACTATCCCGTTTTTATTGACTCGAACGTCCAAACTCAAGAAACAATTGCTGTTAGCGCTGGATTACGAGGACTTCAGCTCTTCCTACGACCAGTTGATTTGATTTCCGTGACGAAAGCACAATTAGGGGAACTGTGCTTGACAGTCTAGCTTCATGTACTATAATAATTATAAAAAGGTAGCCTTTGTTATCTAATATTAGCCAACAAAGGCGAAAAAGGGGAGAAATAGTTTGCGCAGTGATATCGTTAAAAAAGGTTCAACAAAAGCCGCACATCGCGCTTTGTTTTATGCCATGGGTTTTACCCCTGAAGATCTGGAGAAACCCCTCATTGGGATCGTAAACGCTTTTAATGAAATTATCCCTGGTCACGGGCATCTCAAAGATTTGGCCCAAGCCGCCAAATTAGGAGTATCGGCGGGGGGCGGAACCCCCATCGAAGTCCCTGCCATCGGGATTTGCGACGGTATTGCCATGGGACATAAAGGAATGAGTTTTTCTTTGCCGAGCCGCGAACTTATCGCTGATTCAATCGAAGCACTTGCAGAGGCGCATGCCTTAGATGGTCTCGTCTTAATTCCCAACTGTGATAAGATCGTCCCAGGCATGCTCATGGCGGCTGCCCGCCTCAATATACCTTGCATCGTAGTCAGTGGCGGACCCATGCTAGCTGGTCGCTATCAGGGAAAAAGCATTAGTGTTAGCCAAATGTTCGAAGCCGCAGGACAATACGAAAGTGGTAAAATCAGTGCCGAGGAACTCGATGCGATGGAGCACTCAGCCTGCCCTGGCTATGGCTCTTGCGCTGGTCTATTTACTGCCAACACCATGAACTGCCTAACTGAAGCCCTTGGCCTCGCGCTCCCCGGAAATGGGACAATCCCCGCTGCAAACTCTGGCGCGCGAAAGATGTTAGCTAAACGTTCTGGCGCTTTAATTGTTGATCTTATTAAAAGAGATATAAAGCCTCGGGACATCCTTTCGCAAAAGTCCTTTGAAAATGCCATTACCGTCGATATGGGAATTGGAGGATCGTCCAACACGGTTTTGCATCTCACCGCAATTGCCTATGCAGCAGGTATTGAGCTCCCTCTCTCCCTCTTTGATTCCATTAGCGCCAAGACCCCTTATATCACCAAACTGAGTCCCGCAGGCACGCACCACCTTCAGGACCTCAATGAGGCCGGTGGAATTAGCGCCGTTATGCATGAGCTCAATAAGGCTGGTGTCCTCCATACGGAGGTTCTCACGGTCACTGGCCCACTGGAGGACCGCTTAAAAGGCGCCCAGACGACTTGCCCAGATATCATTCATTCAATTGATAATCCTTACCGCAAAACTGGGGGCATCGCTGTACTTTCCGGAAACTTGGCACCAGACAATGCCATCGTTAAAGAGAGTGCCGTTGAAGACGACATGCTCGTCTTTAAAGGACCTGCCCACGTTTTTAACTCTGAAGATGAGGTGCTCGAAGCCTTACTCAATAAACAAGTGCATGACGGAGAAGTCGTTGTTATCCGCTACGAAGGGCCAAAAGGTGGTCCTGGGATGAAAGAAATGCTCAATCCGACCGCCCTTATTACCGGTATGGGATTAAAAGTTGCTCTGCTCACAGATGGTCGTTTCAGTGGAGCCACACGTGGTGCGTGCATCGGTCATATCTCTCCTGAAGCCATGGAAGGTGGCCCCATTGCCCTTGTAGAAAACGGTGACCTTATTTCAATCGATATCCCCAACCGCTCTCTTCAACTCCTTGTCCTTGAAGATGAACTAGCAAAGCGCAAACAAGCCTGGATAAAACCCGAACCCAAAGTTAAATCAGGCTATCTAGCCCGGTATGCCAAGCTAGTTACTTCCGCCAACAAAGGCGCTGTATTAATCTAACGCAAGATATGGGGATGGTTCTAACACCTCCAATATAGCTCCTTCATGTAGTATTTCTCCGAATACCGAATGATGATTGTAAAAAGGTAAGAGATCCATCGCTTCGCGATGGATCTCTTACCTTTTATCTCTCAAATTCTCTATTTCTTTGGCAATTCAAAGGAACTCTTCAAAGATACAATTCTGTTAAACACAAGGTGACCTTGTGTTGAATGCAACGAATCAACGTTAAAATAGCCATGTCTAAAAAACTGAAATTTATCGAGAGGTTTTGACTCTTTGATGTTTTGCTCCACGTATCCATGGACGATTTCTAAAGAATTAGGATTAATGTGATCCATAAACGAGGTTCCCTCTTCCTCGTCTTCATCCAAAATTAAAGGTTCATACAATCTAAACTCCGCAGGCACGGCCTGCGAGGCATCGACCCAGTGAATTGTCCCTTTGACCTTTCTTCCTGTGAAACCTGATCCGCTCTTGGTTTCTGGATCATATGTACAGTGCAGTTCGACGACCTTTCCTGACTCATCCTTTACAATTTCATTACACTTAATAAAATAAGCATTTTTTAGCCGAACTTCATTTCCAGGGAACAGCCTATGATACTTAGCTGGAGGATTCTCCGTAAAGTCGTCTTGCTCAATATAAACTTCGCGGGAAAAAGAAATTTGTCTGGTACCCATTTCTGGATTTTCCGGGTTGTTTTCAGCCTCCAGCATCTCCACTCGGTCGGCTGGGTAATTTGTAATAACCACCTTTAATGGCTCTAGCACGGCCATCGTTCTCGGTGCTTTAAGTTTCAAATCTTCTCGTATGAAATGTTCGAGCATCTTGCTGTCCACGACACTATCCGCTTTGGCCACTCCGATTTCTCGGGCGAACGTGCGTATTGCCTCCGAGGTATACCCTTTGCGCCGCAACCCTGAAATCGTTGGCATCCGGGGATCATCCCAACCATCCACAACTTTGTCATCCACAAGTTGCTTGAGTTTCCGCTTGCTCATGACTGTATTTGTAATATTTAAGCGTGCAAATTCGTATTGGTGGGGAACTTTCTC
>JAJYAS010000414.1 GCA_021779415.1 Bacillota bacterium | reverse complement strand
CCTCACTTAGGAGGGAGAGTGGAGGAGGAAAGTGAAAAGAAAGTCTATATTTCAACCGTAAAATTACAGGTGTTTATCTCTTGAAATAACTATAGTATAAACATGTGGCCGTTCCGTGACCCGTATATGAAGAAAATGTTAAGACCTATGATAGACATCATCTGATATAAACAAGAAATAGGCCCAAGCAATTAAGCTAGGGCCTATTTTGATACACGCAGGTTTAGCAGTTGGCCAATTATACCATGACTTCCTGATATACTACTGAACCTATCTTCGTATTTCCGGCTCACCTAAGACACCCGATCCGGCAACGAACCATTCAAGAGGCCGCCGGGTATGCCCTTAGACGGGGGTATTGTAAGGCGTTGGAACGTTGGACAAAGTGACGCCTGACTTCAAACACCGTTACGCCAAGAATGAAAAGAGTTTTTAAGCAAAGATAAGACAATTACCATAGATTGGGTCTAGAATAATACTTGATTTTATAGTATTCTTCAAATATGTTTATATCCGAGTATTTAACTATGTTTAGGTGGTAATAATTATGAATAAAGTCTGGGTAAAGGATTATAATGAACTCAACGACTTTGAAAAGCTAAAGCTAGCAAAAGATGGCTTAGATATCGTTGAAAAACTTCCGGAGTACAAAAAAGCTGGATTTAAATCCGTAGATCCTAAAGAGCGTGATCTCTTAAAATGGGCGGGGGTGAATGTCCAAAAACCGCGGGAGGCTGGATATTTTTTAATGCGTGTAAAAATTCCCAGTGGAGTAATGAATTCAGATCAAGCCCGTGTCTTAGCAAATATCGCAAAAGATTATGGTCGAGGAATTCTGGATTTGACGACACGTCAAGCTTTTCAATTTCATTGGCTTACGCTAGAGGATATTCCTATAGTTATGAACATCTTGAATAAAGTCCAATTGCATACTATCGGGTCTGAAGGAGACTGTCCTCGAACAATCATAGGGAATCCCCTTGCGGGAATAGACCCTAATGAAACGATCGATACTCGGGAGATTATACAGGTGGTCTTTGACTATTTTCAGGGAAACAGAGAATTTTCAAATCTCCCGCGGAAGTTCAAAATTTCTATTTCGACAAATGTATACAATACTGGGTATGCACAAATCAATGATCTAGCATTTACACCAGCTGTTAAAAAAGATGGCAAAAATGATATTTCCGGATTTCATGTTTATGTTGGCGGTGGTTTATCGGCAGAACCCTATCTTGCACAAAAGCTGAATCTATTTGTTCATCCCCATGAAGTGTTAAAAGTTTCAATTGCTGTTACAACTCTTTTTAGGGATTATGGTTATAGAAAGAATCGTCGACACGCGAGACTTAAATTTCTCTTGGCAGATTGGGGAAGTGACAAGTTTGAAACCGAGCTATTAAAACTAACTGGCCCTCTTGAAACTGGTGGAATAAACTTAACTCGGGGCTGGAATGCGGGATATTTTTACGGAGTTCATCCTCAAAAACAATCGGGGCTTAACTATGTGGGGTTATCCATACCTCTAGGTCGGTTATCTGTGGAAGGTCTACTCGAAGTTGCGCAATGTGCCGATAAGTACGGAGATGGTTCCATTCGGACGTGTCTGTCGAAAAATCTAGTGCTTGGTAATATACCGACTGAAAATATAGAGGCACTCCTAGCGGAAAAGATTATCAAACGTTATACACCGAATCCAAAGCCCTTTGTGGGATACACAGTTTCTTGTACTGGAAAGGAGTTCTGCAATTTGGCTTTAGTTGAAACAAAAGAGTTTGCTTTGAGATTGGCACAAACCCTTGATGAAAAGGTTGAGTTAGATACTCCACTTCGGATCCATGTGAATGGCTGCTCTAATTCTTGTGGGCAATTACAAATTGCTGATATTGGATTAAGAGGTACAATGGGGAAGCTAAAGGGTAAGACTGTCGAGAAATTCGAACTATCGATCGGAGGAAACCTCGGAATGAATGCTGGCTTTGCAACCGCCCTCCAAGGGGCGGTCCCATCTGAAAAGGTTGAAGAGGTTTTGGAAGACTTTATTAGCTTCTATAAAAGCAGAAGACTTCCCATGGAGTCATTTCATGATTTTGTTTCACGGCTTGGATCTCAAACCTTTCAGGAACTTCTTACCCCTTATACAGAGTTCCTAGGATTAGCTAGTAAGTAATTATGTTTTTCCATTAGTAAATTAAAAAATGGCGGGTTGATACCAACCGTTTTTTCTAAAGCGGGAGGTTTAACCCATTGGCTATTTTTAGGGACTGTGCCGGTATATCGCTAGATCGTACTCTCGTAATTTTTCAATTGTGTCGGCGGGGAGTGGCGACATGTCATATTTCCGGATTGACCTCCGTCGAAATATTGCGTTATAGAGTTGAGAATTTGTCATGACGTTACCTCCAAATAAATGACTCTATCAATTGGTCCTATAGATTAGTTATTTCCGTATGTAATCGGTCACATCTTTGGCCTCATATTTACAAACTCAAGTCCTCCCACCAAAATCGCTTAACCGCTTCAGTACCTCTTTACCAAGCCGGGGCGCCCTCCTCCAATCTGGGAATGATCGGGCGACTGGATTACTTCCTAAGGATTTTTTCATTCATAACCACTTCTTTACCTCACCATGTTTGTTCAGGTAAAATACTCAGCGCTGGGCTAAGAAGGCACAGATACTCGTGAATAAGTCTTACCCATCTATATTCTTAGAAAAATATCATACTAAAATAGGTTATGGCATTGGCGCCGTTGTTATATTTGATATTGCAGAGAGGTGCTTGCTGAATAACCATAATCCCAAAACTCTCAGTCGCTGGAAACATGCGGTTCGGAAACCTACATGGGTTTTCAGGATAAGTACATTTTTTGCATAGGTTACATCCTTCAGTAGATAGTATGAGGCTTTCTTTGAATTCATCTCTGAAAATTCGAGCTACTTTCTCCGTGATTGATTCATGTAATAGGCGGGTTTCACGCCATTCAGCAACATCATACTTCTTTCTAAGCTTTGCTAATGAAGTAAACATAAAAGCATTTTCAAAATTATTACATCTATTTTTACACTCTTCAACACTTCCAACAGCAGGAGGACAAGCCCACGAAGTGCCATACATGCCACAGACGTTTTTTTTGCATAACATTCTTACCTCATCCGAAAAGATTACTGTATTGGATTTCATAAAAGCATATTCGTGAATGTATAGATTATCTTTTTCTTGAGAAATTATCTCTTCAATTCTGGACATTCGCACCTTCCATTCATTGGTCGTATCGGTGTTCTCTTCGTTATCATGCCCACCCACCAAATCCCCAGCACTTTAGCTTCTACCACAGTTAAACCATTGATTTTACGATGGACAATGTGAAGCAACCGTTGCGATTTGTTAAACTGCTTCACCCCCGATATTCATTATAATTATTGGAGTATTCTTCACAGATATAAATATTCCTTCTTTGTAATTAAAATTACTTTTTGCAAAGATTAAAGAGGTCTCATCAATTTATAAGATGAGGAAGTTTTACATAATTATTCAAATGACAGAAAAACCCCCACCGAAGTGAGGGCATTTTCTATGTTAGCATACCTGGGATTTCAGATTTTCTATAGTAGTTGAACAATCCAATCGCTTAACTTCCTGACCCTTATCTAATACCACAACGGAGGGAACCTTTTCAATACCATATTTCTGGGAGAGATTTCTCTTCGTGGTCAGATCAACTTTTACAATCTTGTATCGTTCCAGCAGTTCATTGTTTACTTCTTCTAACGAAGTGCCAAATTCCAAGCTACAGTTATCTAGTGCATTATAGAAGAGCAAAAGAACTTGCTTATTGCTTTCCAAGACGTTTAAATTGAACGCCTTCATTTCTTCAATATAGCGTTCGGCGGCAACAGCGGCAGTGGCTCCATCCCCTGCAGCGGAAACCACTTGTCTTAGATATTTAACCCGATTGTCTCCAACCGCATAAACCCCTTCGAGGTTTGTTTCCATTAATTCATTAACCGGGATATAGCCTCTTTTATCGATCTCGATGCCGCTTTCTTTAAGAAAATGGGTCGAAGGCACCATACCCACAAAGAAAAAGACACCCTGACAAGCTAGTTCCGTTGAAGCACCGGTTTTTAAGTTCTTGATCTTAACCCCTTCAACATTATCTTGACCCTGAATTTCTTCGAGGGTCGAATTCCAGATGAATTCCATTTTTGGATTTTGGAATGCTCTCTCTGCACTCACTTTATTGCAGTCAAGAATTCTTTCATCATGGAGCACAATCACAGTAACTTTACGAGC
>JAJYAS010000413.1 GCA_021779415.1 Bacillota bacterium | reverse complement strand
AACGACAACTTATGTTGAATCAGAGGATGGTCAAGAACTTGAAGCTTTGCCATGGTTCTGGTCTCAACTCCTAATCTAAATTAGCGTATAAGGGATACTCAGCACATAGCGCGCTGACAATTCCCCGTGCTTTCGCTAGTTTATCAGGTTCATGGTGTGAGGTCAAGGCAAGGTCCATCGCCTCAGCAATCTGCTTCATGGCCTCCGTATTCATGCCGCGCGTTGTGACTGCAGGCGTCCCCAGTCGAATCCCACTTGTAACAAAGGGGCTTTCAGTATCAAAGGGAATGGTGTTTTTATTAACAGTAATCCCTACTTCATGCAAAATACTTTCTGCTTCTTTTCCCGTTAACTTTTTGGTCCGTACATCGACAAGCATAAGATGGTTGTCCGTGCCGCCCGAGACCAAGCGGAAGCCCCGATCCACCAGTGCTTGGGCCAATGCTTTGGCATTTTCCACAATGCGGGTTTGATACACTTTAAAGTCTGGTTGAAGGGCTTCGCCAAAGGCCACTGCCTTTGCGGCGATAACATGCATGAGAGGCCCCCCTTGAATTCCCGGGAAAATGGCCTTATCAATCGCTTGCGCATACTCCGCCTTACAGAGAATTAAGCCGCCGCGCGGGCCTCTTAAGGTTTTATGGGTAGTCGAAGTCACAAAGTGGGCATAAGGGACAGGAGAGGGATGTAGTTCTGCTGCCACAAGCCCAGCAAAATGCGCCATATCCACCATTAGATATGCACCGACTTCATCCGCTATTTCACGCATTTTGGCAAAGTCAATGATCCTCGGATAAGCACTAGCTCCTGCTACAATCATCTTTGGTTGATGTTCATGAGCTGATTTCCGAACTTGCTCATAGTCGATACATTCCGTTTTCGAATCAACGCCGTAGGAAACAAAGTTAAAATAGACCCCTGAAATATTTACCGGGCTCCCATGAGTCAAGTGTCCTCCGTGGGATAAATTCATCCCTAGGACCGTATCTCCAGGTTTCAACATAGCAAAATAAACTGCCATATTGGCTTGGGACCCAGAATGAGGCTGGACATTAGCGTGCTCTGCTCCAAAAATCTCTTTAATCCGTTCGCGGGCCAATTTTTCAACGACGTCGACAAACTCGCATCCGCCATAATACCGTTTATCCGGATATCCTTCGGCATACTTATTGGTCATAACAGAACCTTGGGCGGCCATAACTGCCCTGCTGACAAAGTTTTCTGAAGCAATTAATTCTATGGTATTTCTCTGACGATTCTCTTCTTGTTCGATTGCTTTGGCCACTTCAATGTCTATGGGTTTTATCCATTGGTTGATATAATCCATTTAATTCACTCCTACTTCGTTCATTCGTACATAGCCCGGGGGCCGCCGATTAGGCGGGGACGAGTGCGTGCCAGAGTTAAGTGTGCGTCTCCTACTTCTTTGACATGTATGCGAATGGGTATGGCAACGGGTCGAAGGTGCATGCCGATAAAGGTGTCCCCGATGTCAATTCCTGCATGACCTTGAATTCGCTCTACCATAACCGGGGAAGAGAAGTTTTCCCATGCTTTGACGGTCATTGCACCTCCGGCATGCAAGGCTGGACGCACAGTAACAACTTCTAATCCATAGTGCTCTGCGCATGCTTCTTCTACGACCAAAGCCCGGTTGATGTGTTCACATCCCTGTACTGCCAAAAAGATCCCCTGTTGACGAACCCTGCTCAAGAGAGGAGGAAGTAAAACCTCCGCAACTTCCAAACTGCTTCCTTGTCCAATTCGTTGGCCGATAACTTCACTGGTGCTACATCCTAAAACGAGGATCTGTCTCGAGCGCAAGTCCACTTTAAGGAAAAAGGCATCTAGGATTTCGTTCCAAAGATTGCTCATATCCTGCAATTTTTGATCAACGCTATTCTCCACGAAAAGGCAATCCTCCTTTCCTATATTTTCTCCCCCTGTTCGATGTTAGAAATTAAGTTTATGCGGTTGGAGTGCCTACTACCTCCTGAAAACTTGGTTTTCAAGAAGATGTCCACAATATCGAGTGCCAACCCAACACCTGTAACCCGACCACCCATGGATAAAACATTAGCGTTATTATGTTCTCTTGCCATTCGAGCAGAAAATGTCTCAGTACAAACTGCCGCACGGATCCCTGGCATTTTATTTGCGGCCATGGCAATACCCTGCCCGGTTCCACAGACCACAATTCCCAAATCTGCCTCTCCCTTGTTGATCGCATCTCCTACCAAAAAACCATACTTGGGATAATCCACAGAGTCAGTCGAGTGGGTTCCCAAATCTTGGACTTCAACTCCTTGTGCTTCTAAATGCGTCCGTATGGCTTCCTTTAATTCGTACCCGCCATGATCAGCTCCCAGCGCAACTCTCACGTTCATCCCTCCAGCTCGTTAATAAATATATGTCCTATAATTTCAGTTCTACAGATAGTTACAAAATCCCTGCAAAAACACAAAAAAAAGCGACGTTTCAACGCCGCTAGTGTAGACATCTTTCGTCTATCTTATTCTAAGTTTTTGCATAATCAATGCCTTGATGAGGCATGTTGGGATATTCAGGGCATCTGCTCTTTTAACGTTCTTAACATTTCACCAATCTCTTGTGCTGTCTGACGATAAACTTCAAGGGAACCTCCCCAGGGATCCCGCACGTCTCGTTTTTGTTTTCCCCAGTCCCCTAAGCACCTGAATTTATGGACATATTGAGGAAATTGCCGCGTCAACCCTTCTGCTTGAGCATAGGTCATCGGTATGATCCAATCCACCTCCGCCATGAGTTCTTCCCTAATCCTCCTCGCACGATGCTTGGATAGATCAATATTTCGCTCTGTAAGAACTTCAATTGCGTGTGGACTGGCATATTCTCCTTCCCATGCTTCCATACCTGCCGAACTAACTTGAACAGCATCCCCTAGCATTTCCCGAGCTAACCCCTCTGCCATCGGGCTTCTGCATGTGTTTCCTGTACAAACAAACAGAAGCTTTAATCCCATTAAAATCACCTACATCCCTCAAATAAGCAATTTAACTCCAATGAAAAACAAAGCTAATCCACCAAGAAGTTCAGCCTTATCTCCCAGCCACGTTCCCATTAGTCGTCCCAAAACCAAGCCCATTCCAGTCATTAGTCCTGCAACTATACCTATGGTCATGACCGTTAGCGATACATCCGCCTTGATTGTTCCTAGGGAAAACCCAACACTTAAGGCATCTAAACTAACGCTGGCAGCCAGCACATACATGCCCCATCCCGTGAAAGAAGCACTGGAGGAAAACCTTTTGCGCGAAAGGGCATCCCTAGCCTCTCCAAACGAAAAATGTTCAGTGGCCGGTCGATAAACCTTGTAAAGCATCCGTCCCCCTAATCCCATAAGAACTAGGGCGCCAATCCCACCTGCAAAACGTCCAAGAATAGAGCCGAATGCCTGCCCCAGCATCATTCCACCCAGTGGCATAATCACATGGAAAACAGCTACCACCAATGACAAGCGTAACATCATCCGTTTCCTTATACCTGCCAAGCCGATCGCTAAGGACAAGGAGAATGCATCTGCTCCCAAGGCAATTGCAACCGCGACAACCCACGCTATATTCAATACCCTTCCCTCCGTTCCCACTATGTATATGCACAGGAAAGGGCTTATAAGACGAATTAGTAGAGGCATCATGCATTGTTCCCCTACTAAATATATAGAATTTTTTGCCCAGCAGCTTTCTGCAATCGGTTCATTATAGCGGTTCCTAGACCTCCTTCCTCCACCCCTTCAGCCAAAATCAAATCCATTCCCCTCTCATCACACAGTCGCAACCCCTCAAATAGGTTACTTGCGACTTCCTCTGGTCGATCTCTAGAGCCCAATACAAACAAAAGATCTGGGAGCTGGATATGCAATAAAGGCGCACTCTCTAATGTACATAGAACCCCGACTTTTTTTAGCCTTGCATGTCCTTTCTGAATTTCTTGTCCCAATCGCCGAACAACGCGTTCGTGAGAGCCAATCATCAGAATCATCTCTCCCTGTGGAGCATAGTGTCTATATTTCATGCCAGGTGCTTTTGGAGCCTGATTCTCTACTAGAGCGTCCACTCGAACCTCGCCCAAGACCACCTCTAACTGTTCTTTAGAAATTCCGCCCGGACGAAGGATCGTGGGAACTCCCTCACTCACATCGAGTACCGTTGATTCCAAGCCTACCACACAAGCCCCTGCATCAAGGATAAGCGGAATTTTGCCTTTCATATCGCGCCAAACATGACTTCCCCTTGTCGGACTGGGTTTCCCAGAGAGGTTCGCACTGGGCGCA
>JAJYAS010000412.1 GCA_021779415.1 Bacillota bacterium | reverse complement strand
CAATCTTTATATTAAGCCAGAGCATTTGCTCTTGGACCCAATACCTTGGTTGCGGGGGCCGGATTTGAACCGACGACCTTCGGGTTATGAGCCCGACGAGCTACCGCTGCTCCACCCCGCGACAATATTACGAAGTGCTAAGTGTAATGTCAAAAACCCGAACCACCTTGGCATACCTCGTATTTAGTTAAGTTCTTAGCCTAAACTTCAAGCTTTGAACATTTAACTTCTAATGGTGGGCAGGGATGGATTCGAACCATCGTACCTCGCGGAACAGATTTACAGTCTGTCGCCTTTAACCACTCGGCCACCTACCCATTTTGGTAATATTGTTTATTTGTATGGCGACCCCGATCGGACTTGAACCGACGATCTCCTGCGTGACAGGCAGGCATGTTAACCACTACACCACGGGGCCATCAATTTATTGGTGGGCGATGACAGGTTCGAACTGCCGACATCCTGCTTGTAAGGCAGGCGCTCTACCAGCTGAGCTAATCACCCTTGTCTTCTTTTTGGTGACCCGTACGGGATTCGAACCCGTGTAGCCGCCGTGAAAGGGCGGTGTCTTAGGCCGCTTGACCAACGGGCCACTGTTTTTGAGAACTTTTTTAGTATAGCTGAAGGTTGCCGAATTGTCAACTCTTTTGTCTAAATTTATTTGTTGAATTTATTCCTAAGATTATTTTAGTATAGACTAATTTTCATTCACTATACAAATACTATCTAATGACAAACAACGAAAAGGAGGTGTTTTTGGTTAAACCGGATCATATGAATCACAATAAGCTTAGGCGCAATCTCATTTCCGCAGTTATAGTTACTATTACTGATGGTTATCTCTTCACCATGCGACTACCTCCACAGAATCAATCCTGCTACCCCTTCCTTAAGCAGGGAACGGGGGGAGTTGTCTTGCTATTAGCCTTTGTTGCCTACTTTTCAATGCTGCATTCTGGTTCCTGGAAATACTGATTAGACATGTTAAATAACCTCATCCCAAAGGACGAGGTTATTTCTTGCAGTTATTCCTTGTTATTCATACTTTTTGTTCATATATTTCTTACGCACGTAGCTTGAATAACAGACTGCTAAAGGATTATTACCTAACACACGATCCTTAACAGCGTAAGTGGTGACTGGCGCCTCAGAATACTTATTGAATAACATATCATGTCCGACACATAAACCTACTGCGAGGTTGAGTTCGGTTTTCTCTTTATTCAAAACTTTGGCTTGGAGAACAGGATCGCAAATAATTTCAATTTTGTCCTCTTTAACTTTAGGTATATCATAATTTTCTTTCTTAAGTCCGCCTATTTTGCAACAAGCTGAATATACCTCAAAATGTTGAGACAAAATTTTCTCCAGAACTGCAGCTTCATCGACTAAGCCTATACAGAAAGCCATACCAATCTTCTTATAACCCTGTCTTTTTGCAAACATAATCACTTCATCAAGGCGAGTAAGGTTATTACCATGTTCAGCCTGAAAGCAACCACTTGATCGGTGGAAGGGTTTGTTTTCTTCCTCAAAATATTCATCTAGCGTAAACTTACCCCCAGTGCAATCAAAGCCTTCCTTATCGCACATGTTTTTGACCTTCATTTTGCATGACGCACATTTCATTTTCGAACCCCCTCTATCACATAAGCTTCAGCTTAAAAATGTTTTAAATATTTACATTAGCTAGCAGTAACACGTACTTCAGACCAATGTAGAACAAGACAACAGCAAGAAACATTTTCATATAACGAGCATTGATATACTTAGACACTCGGGCAGCTACTACAGTACCAATAGCAACACCAACTAATTCAAAGGCTAAGAACTTAACATCTATTTGACTACCCATAGAAATATAGTTAAGAATACTGGTTGAAGATGAAACCAATATGGAAAGAACAGAAGTCCCAGCAACAATGTACATTGGGAAGCCCATCACACTGGTCATAAAAGGAACTAGTAAGAATCCACCGCCGACCCCAAGGGATGCCGAGAGAACTGCTACTAGAAGTCCTGTAATAAAGACCGTTACTGCACTATATTTGAATTCCTGACCAGCAAAGGTAAAGGTGTTTTGAATACCAATTTTACTGAAGTTAACACCGATTTCTTTAATCTCACTCATTTTGCCTGCAGCCTTTAGTTCTTTAACCCTTTTTGCAAAGAGATCGTTAGCAGCCTTTACACTCTTTTGACCATTCATGAATTTTGCCGTGCACTCATAGGCAATACGTAGCGAAATACCTAAAGTGACCAAGCCAAAGAAGGGCTGAAAGGTTTTCATTTCTTTTAATAAGGAGGACGAAACAGTGGAACCTATCATCGCACCAACGATACCACCTAAACCAAGAGCAACAGCTGTAGGTACAACAATTCGCTTCTCTCGAAGATAGAGAGGAGTACCAACAATAGGGCTTACAAGTGTCAAAATCTGATTCATCGGTTTGACCATATTTGCTTTCTTAAGTCCGAAAATACTCATATGACCTACACCTGCTAAAATACCCCCAGCTGCTCCTACAGATGTAAAAACATAACCGACAAAGATTCCCCATAGAATCAGCCCGATAGGACTAGCATCTACACCAGCCATTGAGAAATGCATAATAACTTCCTCCATTTATTAGATTTTATTTACTACAGATGATCGAGAAAAACCGGGAAATCCAATCTTAGATAACCCAGACTTTATTGGATCCGACAGTAATTGGCTAACATTGAATATTAGGTAAGAAAGAAGATATGCCACAAGTATATTTACCTTCCAGTTAACAATTGGGACTGTAATGCTCTGCCATTTCAGGCTAATGACCCAAATTATAAGTACATGAGGGACTAATTTATAAACTGAATCGACTACAATTGCTGTAAGGTAATCAAAAAAAACTTCTCTCATTTCCTTTTGAAGAGACTTATAAGCTACAGCGTCCTCAATCTCTACCGCCACATTCGATAGATCATCCAGTTCCTGATAGTTCACCTTTAATCGTTCAATTTTTGCTCTGTGGGGGTTTCTTAGAAATTTCAAGAGTTTAGAGAAGTTCTTCATTGCAAACGCCTCACTTGTTAACATTTTGGTAGTGTTTTAATGGCTAACTCTTAACTTGTAATTGTTCCCCCTTTCACATTAACCAATATAGATATTAAATATTAATATTAGGTTTATTGATGTCCCTCAATAATAAATTAACAGATTTTTAACTAATTTAATGTCGTATTAGTGACCTTAATTATGTCGTATTTATGACTATAATTATGTCACCTACCATGCCTAATAATTGTCGCTTAGATTACATTTGTTATGCGCATTACTCTCTCTCAAATAAAAGAGGCTAGCACCATGTGCTAGCCTCTTTAGACAATCCACTTTTTTAACTTCTCCGTTTCAATAATATACATTTCCCGTTCCTCAATGGCAATACTGCCTTCCTGTTTAAACATGTTTAGTAATGAAGTAACAGTTTGTCTTGACGTGCCAATCATGCATGCTAATTCTTCATGTGTCAAACGCAAAGCAATTTTAGTTCCTGTTTCTGTTTCTATTCCAGTGCGTTCAGACATCTTCAAAAGTAACATGGCCAGTCTACCCGGCACCTGCCAAGAAACCATCTCCTGGATAATAGCTTCGGCCTCTCTCATTCTGACACCTAAAGTTGTCGCAACTTTGAGAGCTATGGACGGATGTCGACCTAACAACCTCTCAAAACAGCTTTTTCGTACAACTACTAATATTGAATCGTTGATGGCACCGGCAAAGCAAGTGCGCTCTCCATGATACAATGTTTCTGCTAAACCCATTAACTGCCCCGGACTCCTCATACTTCCTACGGTCACCTTTCGACCGTCCATTGTAAGACGATATATCTTTACATAACCCTCTTCAATTAAATAAATTCGGTCAGCCGTGTCACCTGCAGAGAAAACAATTTGCCCTTTTGGATAACGAACTATTGTCCCATATTCCCTGATCACATTCTTTTCGGATTCCTCCAACGCTAATGCTTCGTAACTTATACTTTCCATAGCAGAGTATCCCTCCATATAACTACAAGTTTATCACAAATCCTATCAAAGATACTACTCTAATATTAAAATAGGTTCAAAGTTAATATTAAGCGTTGCAATTGCCCGATGTTAACACAAAGGCGAGACTTTCGTCACACGACGACCCATAACGAAGACTCCTTCCGTATAGATCGAACACGAAAAGCGGATGAGCTTTTCGCCACACTGCGACTTATAGCGCACACTCCTGCAGTGTGGGACCCACTATTGACCTGCAATAAAACACAAAAAGACTACCTCTAACGAAGTG
>JAJYAS010000411.1 GCA_021779415.1 Bacillota bacterium | reverse complement strand
AACATTATCAATTCTCCTTCTGCGTATTTCAGCCGCCGCCGTTATTCACTCGTTAGGTGAGCGTTACCAGCCCTCACTGGGCATAGGAAAAGGCGGGTCGTAATTGCCCGCCTTGCATGAATTAAAATGAAATTATTTACCGGAACGAAGGTCATTTCCAGTTGATTTCTTAGGTGCAGGATTCTTTTTATCCATGTTTGTGGCCGGTACATATCCTGCGCTGTTTTGAGGGATTTTAATTTTCTCTGCCATTGTGTCTCACCCCCTTTAAGTAAAGATAGGCATAAAATAAAAGCCTTTCGGCTTATCAGTTGGCCTTATTCTACTATTTGCCAGTCTGCTGAAAGAACATCGTTGATAGACGGCACCCATGTACTAACGGTTCCATTAACATTCTTAATTGCTAGGTAAGCATTAAATAAAACTGAATCACCAAATTCCTGTTTGGCGACTTCTACTATTGTGGCGTAGACATTGGGAGGGACATAATATACAAACATCCCTTTTCCATTCCACCCAAGGCGAGCAACCTTTTTACCCATTCTAAGGGCTTCGATTGCAAGTCCAAAAGTCAACTCATTGGTTTTCCTATATGCGTCTTCAAATGCTTCTCTTGGGGACCAACTAATATAATTATCTGAATATTTCACAAGGTATCCATCTCTTTTTGGATCTTCGTTTTCGGGAATATTCCAACCTTTATAATTGTTGTAATCTCCTAAATTCATTGGTTTTGCCTCAATAATTTTTACACCGATATACTTTTCCATTTAGCACCCCTTACCTTTCTTGCCTGAGCCCTTTTTTTGCCCGGCCATCTTCCCCATAATTTGCATTTCCATCTTATTGGCCATCTTCCCCATTTCAGGCTTCTTGTTGACCTCTTTCATTGTTGGTTTAGTTGGTTTCTTTGCCATTTTTATTCACCAATCCTTCCCTTTTTAGTCCCACTAATGCCCTTGCGATAATATTAATCACTTGTTCTTCTAATTCGCCATCTTCGCCTTCGTGCTTAAATCGAGCAAAGAGTAAATGAAGTAATTCGTGGACCAAAGATGCTTCCATGTCATAATCGAAGTCTGTATTACTCCAATCAATAGGGTCCATTTGTTTCACAATTGCTTCAAGCCCACATATCCGATAGTTAATGTTACCTTGGGATTCTTCTAGGTCCATATCTTGAACCCTAACTATTTTAGCCACAATGTCCCATTGATCAAGAGTAAGGATATCTTTCCAATACTTTAACTTCTCTTGTTGTTCAGATTCGTTGTAAGTACACGCTTGACGCTTGAAACTCATTATTATTGACCTCCAACTATCGCTTGTAATGCCTTAACAAGTTCATCTGGGTTCTGTAGTAACGCCAACATCTTCTGCGGCTCCATCTGTAAAAGTAATTTCTGTATAGGCTCAGGATATCCTTGTAAGACTTGCTGTATCTCAAGTGGTATATTCCCCTGCCCTTGTGCTTGCGGTTGCTCCTGAGGAATCTGTGGCCCTGCGGACATACCTTGAGGTTGTTGATCTTCCCCTTGCAATAATGGTTGTCCACCCTGCGCCCTAATTCCTATTTTCTCTAACAATTGAGACTGTGCATCAGGCATAAGGTCTTTGTAGGCTATCGTTGGCTTTGGAACAACGTCAGGCTTTTTGGAAAGCGATTCAACTTGCTTATTGATGCTGTCAAGGATTAATTTTGCGTTTGGATATTTCTGAGCTACCATTTGCGTCCAGAATGTTACCGAAGCAGGAGTTGGGTTAAATGCCCCATATTTTAGCTGTTCAGAGGCTTGACCAAATAACCACATCTTATCTCTTGGTAATCCCGCCCCCGCATCCGATTGGAACACAAAGTCTGTATTGTAATAGAGTTCTCCCGCCTTATCTCTAACCAAGAATTGATACTTGTCAAAGTCACCGTAACTGTCTTTTCCGTCAGCATCTTTGGTTACAAAAGGTCTTAGCTCATCATAAAAAGCCAACTTAAATTCAAACATTATTTCATAAAGTTGCTTAAACCCTGCGAACTTATTAGCCTCCTTGGACCGCAAACGCCCACCCGCTTGTTGTACCTGAATTTGTTTTGCAACTCCACTTACTGCGGTTGAATCCGGTTTACCTTGAAAGCTATTTGTAATTCCAAGCGTAGACTGCGCCGCCTTGTATTGTTGCTGTGTAAATTCCAAATCCTTAGTTATATCTGCGGTTAAGTTCTTAACACCAAGGGCACCTAACTCCGCCTGAGTCCCTTTTATTACTCCGTATAATTCGCCCGTTAGATTAAGTCTGTGACTTTCTAGGGCTGTGATAATGGCCCCGCCGCGCATAATCTTTTCTTCGATAGTGGAGACTACTTTTTTCATTGCATCTTGTTGATCACGAATAACATCAACATCCGATTGGCCGCCAAAGGCAAAGTTAAGAGGAATGTTTTCGCGAATAACAAGAGGGTAACGAGTTGGAGTAAAATAAGGAACCTTTGTTCCTATGGGTAAAACTTCCCCATTAGCCAAAGTAACTTCGCTGCCGAGAGTTTCTTCCGTTTCAATTTTCCCATTAATTCTGCGAGCGTAGAAGTTTGGCAAGTCCTCTAAAACTTTATCATCACACCAAACAAATTTAGACACATCTCCATCATCGTTCTTGTACCAACAAACGATCTCTGTGACCATATCTGGATTATTGGAATTTGATGTTGAGCTATCCAACGAGTTAAGCCCTGGGAATTGGTTGCTAGATTGCTCCATGTCAACATCATAACGCTTTTTTATAAAGGACTTAGTTACTGAAGAGAGGATAAAGAAATAGTCCATCTTCTGCAAATCCCATACGCCAGGTTGCGGGATAATTCGCCTTGGATGAACTGATTCGAGTTCTAATTCTCCACGGTAAAGATGATGTCTGAAGTCTGGGTTCCAACCAACTAATATAGCCGAGTATCCTTGGACCGGAGTTATGCGTTCGTTGACATCGTTGATTCCGGTTATCCCGAGTTCAGTTATGTCTGAGGTTAGACTATCTTCGATCATTGCAGCCTGTTTTTCATAGCCAGGTAACTTTGTTCTAACGGATGGCTGAGGAATTGTTATATCAACATTTGTTTCGATGAACTCAAGAACAAGATTGACAACATTATTGGCCTTTTTGCGTACTCCGGTATTATTTAAAGCGTTAGTATTGATATTCAAATCAACATCTGCGGTCCCTAGATAAATCATTTCTCGCTCATCGCGTATTGTTTCATTGACTCCTGCCTTAGCCTCGGAAAACTTGTCGGTCCACTCTTTTAATCGAAGTTGCTGTTCGGATTCTTCTTTCATAGTTTTTGCAGTGTTTTTTATCTTTTCCATTATCCCACCTCCAATCTGTTTAAATTTATTGAGCAAATCAACACCTTCTTTCGGACATAAAAATAAGAGGTACTACCTCCCGATTTTTCTTAATATATAGTCCCGTTCTTCTTGAGAACGTGCGTTTCGCAAATCTTCCAGAACATCATCTTCGAGTTTTGAATAGTCAACTCTTACTTCTATTTCCGTTTTATTGCTATGATGGGAAATTAGGAGATACCCGGCACCATCAAACCAGTGATCGTAATCACATTCCATTACTTTTTCAGAATCCCTTGGGTCGATAAGTAATTGAGGTAATGTCTCAATAAGTTTTTCGCAAGTGCTGAATATTTTAACCTTACTTGTCATTACTTTTGCATTCTCATCGAAGTATGGCTTTAGGTACTCATGCCAAGTTGCTTTTCTAAACATCCTGTCTGTAACTGCCCTTATGGAATCCGTAACACCGCCATCAACATAGAAGTCTATAATCGACTTCCCCTGTGGAGTGTTAGAGTTTTTGGTAAGTGGATGAACAGCCCAAGCATCGTGTCCAACTACTGTATACCCAACCCTCTCGCTACCTGTTTTTAGAACCACTTGCTTGGCTTGGTCAGAATAGCCAACCTTTTCATCCTTATAATCCCTTGTATATTCCCTGTAAATATAGACGGTACCAAACTCGTCTACAGTTGCCCAATACCATGCAAATGGGTCTGTATATCCATTATCAGCAGAACGCCATTTTCGCCAGTGGTCGGGTATTACAAAGGGTTCAACTACATGTAAATCATAACTAAACTCAGGAAATGCAACGCCTTCAGCAGCAGAGAAGGCTTCTTCAGGAGTATTTGGATACTCTTCTTTTGTTTTCTGTTCTCCTAAATCTTTCTTTGTCTGCTCATACCATTCTTGAGTACGCCTTGGGTCTGTACTCCAAGGAAGGAATACTCTAGCAAATGTGTTCATGCCCTGAGTAGCCTTTCTCCATATCTCT
>JAJYAS010000410.1 GCA_021779415.1 Bacillota bacterium | reverse complement strand
TGAATTCTGGGCAGGTTCCGGGAGTATGAATTTCGTTAACATTTCGCCCTCTGCAAGATTAAGTTGCCGGACGCCAAGAATAAATTCTTCGAGGGGCAGTACTCTTTCTCCCGAAATGCTCTTAAGTACAACTTTTGTGTTCATTGCCACTAGGGGAGTCGGGGTCTCTGCCGCCGGAGAAGCATTGCAAGAATTACCTCCCAGACTAGCCATCTGCCTTACCTGAGATGAACCTACCTCACTTGCTGCATACGCAAGAGCAGGGTATTTTGCCTGAATATCCTCAGAAAATTGAATCTCAGCCAACTTAGTATTGGTCCCGATAACAGCTCCTTTTCCTTGCTCGCAAACAATCCCTTTAAGCTCCTCTACCCCATTGATGTCGATCACATAGTCTGGACTAATTGCCTTTGCTTTCATTACCACCATTAAATCAGTGCCACCCGCGAGTATTTTGGCCTTATTTCCTAAGCGGGCCACCATTTCCAGGGTTTCTGCTAGCGTTTTTGGTGCCAAATACTCAAAGTGATTCAAAAACATTTTAGAGCTACCTCCTCTTCTTTTTTAAAATCAAACATTGCTGCTTGACCATGCTTTATATAAAATATTTCAAACTCGGGGTTGTCAGGGGTTTTATAGATGGAGTTTACTACGTCATTGATTGCCAGCATTTTTCGCTTGATATTGATGTCTATCCCAAAAATTACATCTCCACTTACTCTTACCGTGACAAAATCTTGGGAGGTTGAGCAAAATTCAATCGCCGGGTTAGATTGTATTTGACAAAAAACATCCTTAGTATTCGATGTGCAAAACCAGAGCTTCCCCTCTTGTTCCAGCATAAATCTCCAAGGCCTTAGATGGGGTCTGCCATCCTCATCAGTCGATGCTAAGCAGCCAATTGGGTTAGCGTATAAAAAATCAATGATTGCTTTCATGCTTATTCCTCCATAACTAATCACAGTTATTTGTACTACTAGCATGTTATCTAGACTTTGAGGCATAGAAGACTAACGATTATCTGTTTATTTTATTACATAGTATTATTATACATAGTATCATAAGATGTATTATTTTGAAATGAGAATTTTCAGTTTATAATCTATAATTCTACACTTTGGAGTTTGTTATATCCAAATTTAAAAAGCTTCCCTACTTCTTAAGTGGGGAGGCTTCTTAATCTACAAGGGTAGGCAATTTTTGTTCCTAACGTCGAATCATTGGACTGGTCACTTTAATGACAGATAAACCGGGTGTTACTTTAGCGGGTGTAATAATATTCAACAAATCATGATCAAAACTCATGGGGAACATCATGTCCCGGGTAATCTTTACAACGTTGGAACTGGCTTTCACTACTGACGAAAGACTACCTAAATCAACAGAGACCTCTTCTTGGCACTTAATACTATCGGTACCACTAACTTTTACTTCCACTATTTCTTTCCTTTTAAGTTTGCTTTTAAGTTTGCCTTTATCCGTCAATTTGGCTTTCCCTAGACTCTTGCTCGTCATGAGTTTGGTACGATCGTTCTTCAGATTGGTTTTAATAAAAGCTCCAGGTTTCCATGCCTCTATGACTTCCTGAGCAACTCGTTTCCAACCAAACCGTTCTTCTGCCAAACGTCTACCTGTCTGCCCCATTCTTTGTCTAAGCTCGGGATTAGATAAGAGTATTTTAATCTTCTCAGCAAATTCAACAGGATCCTCAGGTTTCTGAACAACTAACCCATTTTCATCAATGACAACCTCAGGATTCCCACCTCTTGCTGTTGTGATAAAGGGTAAGCCGGCTGCCATCGCTTCGTAATGGACACGAGCCAAAGGTTCTTGCCATTCGGAAGGGCACACAAAAATATCTCCAGCCCAAAACCACTGATGAATTTTATCCGCCGGGACGTAACCCGTAGTAATCACCGGAAATGGCGCTCTTTCGGCAAGGGCACGTACAAAGGCAACATAATCAGTGACTCTATCCACGCTATACCACGTTCCGCCGACGATAACCAAGGCAATATTCGGATTAGAAGAATGAGCCTCTTTTAGTGCTTGGATTAATAGATCTGTTCCTTTTTTAGGGGTTAACCGCCCAACAAATAAAATAACCGTTTTGTCTTCAAGATTATTTTCTTTCCTGAGTTTATGGCGAATCTGAGTGGCTGTATTTGACGTCTCCCAAGGAACAAAGTCCTCGAGGTTTACTCCTGAATAAATCGTCTGAACCTTTTCTGCTGCTTGAGGATATAGATTTGAAATTGTATTTCCAACATAATCACTAACTGTAACGATACGTTCTACTTCAGCAATTGCCGAAATCGCATCGTCGTGTAAAATCTTATTAGTATTAAACATATCGTTATGCATACTTAAGATTAATCGAGAATGTGGGGCGACTTCACGAATTAACGGAATAAGTCTCGGTCGATTGAAGACATGAATAAGGTCAAACGCTTGATCTCGAAGGAAATTAATAACCTTATCGGCATAAATTTCGAAGATTTGCTGACCGTCGATTCTTACATACTGTATATTGTCGCTAGATTCTTGGAGAGGTAACGAGGAATCTGTTGTTCCCAAAATCGTTAAATCATGTTTCTGAGCCAATCTTCCCGAAATTCCCTGGATATAGGTTTGAATGGCACCACCCCGAACGGGTGGGACTGGTAACTTTTCTGTACAAATCATGAGAATCTTTAATTCATGGTTCTTATTCTTCTTATTATTTAATTTCCCACTGGAACTCCTCTTATCATTTTTAACCTTTTTGTGTTGGTTTTTATGAGCTTTTAGTATGAGTGAAGAGCCGTCTTGGTCCTTCGTTAAACTTAAGAGGGAATTTTCTTTGATTAGACTTGGTAACGCAGTCTTTTCCCTAGTCGCTTTCATTTGCATCATTTGAAGAATCTCAGGTTCAAAAACAGGTAAAGACGTATAGTCACCTGTTTTGAACTTATGCTTATCTAGCATCAGAGTATTTAATGCCTGGCCCTTTGTTTGTTCTATGAGAGTAACACGCTGAAGGATCGCTTCAACGTTAAGATTGAGAAAATTGAGAGGATCGTACAACATCTCATTTATGTGTTTGTAGAATTCATTGGGAAAGGCTAGATCATTTAATAGAATCTCATACGTTTCCAGGTCAAGAGGATTTGCTGAGTGGTAGGCGTTTATCATTCCCTGAATCCACGTAACGTCCCATTTGCCCAAGTCGAACATTGTGCTTGATATTAGCTTTCGTAGATCGCGAATTGGTAAATCATAAGAGACTCCGTCTAGATCGATTACCCAAAGTCCACCGGCTCCAAGTTGACCATTAGACCATCCAAAATCTTGGTGAACAAGTCCCCAGTGCTCTTCCCCCATGGCAACCATTTGTGCATAAGATGATTGTTCAAGAAAGCTGACTACAGCTTGCGCTTCTCGTTCAAAAACATCGATAGTAGAAAGAAGTAATTGGCTACATGGAAGATCATTGTAAGCTTTGGCGACACTTCTAAACCAATCAATTTTACTGACTATTTTTCGATAATAATCGGGCCAACGATACAATCTAGAAGCTCTCTCGGAACCTGGTGGGGGAGCATATCCCTTAGAATGCTTATGAAACTCTCCCAAACCATAACATAAGGCCTGAGCACCTTCAAGGTCATTATTCGCTGGAACTAGGGGTTCAATCCAATCTGTAACAATCCATAACTTACCGCCTTTTTCGACATAGAGAAGCCCTTTTTGGGTTTGTTTTAATTCCGGTACTCTCCCGCCTTGTTTTACAATATAGTCTTGCGCTCCGACGCTAAAAAGACTTCTAGCGGGCTTACGGTGTAAGACTTTTAAGCTGCGAGGTCCTTTATCGGTTTCGATTTTCCAAATAGCCCCACCTTTGTCTGATTTAGCGGTAACTAAGGTTTTGACGTTGACCTTCATGTCATAACAAGCGATCACTTCGGTTGCTAATTCATCAATTTCTGGTGGTACCCACATATCTAAATCGATTATTCCTGGGTGATCTTCGGTATCCCACGGGTGAATCTGATATTCCTTCACATCTTTCCCTCCACTTTATCAAGGTACATATATAATCTATTCAACCCTGAAGGTGAGTGGAAGCGGGGGGAATGCTTAATTAGTCTATATTTTAGAGCTTATTCCCACATTTTATATATTTGTAACGCCTATTCTCATCTTCTAATAAACTATTATGGACATTTTATTAGAATAGGTGGAGCGATTAATGAGAATATGCATTGTAGGCGCAGGTTATGTAGGCCTCACAACGGCTGCTGCTTTAGCTGACTTTGGACATGAAGTTATATGTGTGGACATGGAAGAATC
>JAJYAS010000409.1 GCA_021779415.1 Bacillota bacterium | reverse complement strand
TCGGACGGAGCTTCCACCGTTAAAAGGAAGGAGATATCGGAACTTCGATGTTCGAAGTTCGATGCACGTAGTTCGAACTATGAAATATGTTTTCGGGTCGAACCACGAACAACGAACCACTAGCCTCGCTGAACTCCCGTATCTGCAGAGAAGACAGTTATTATCTGTCAACTTGAGTGGTACCGCGAACTAACCCTTCGTCTCAATCAGAGACGAAGGGTTTATTTATATTTAAGGAGGAGATTACAATGCGTAAATTATATGTTTTTGATACCACTCTTAGAGATGGAGAGCAATCTCTAGGGATTACACTGAATGTAAAAGAAAAATTAGAGATCGGACATCAACTCGTGAAGCTCGGCGTGGATATAATTGAAGCTGGTTTTCCTGCTTCTTCTCCAGGGGATATGGAATCAGTTCGAACGATGGCTAAGGAACTCAAGGGAGTAACTATTTGTGGGTTAACAAGGGCGGTCACTCAGGATATCGATATCTGTGCGGAGGCATTACGCAAGGCGGAATATCCCAGAATTCATACAGGCATAGGGGTTTCTCCCATTCACATGGCCAAGAAATTAAGGCTTACCCCTGACCAGGTGGTGGAGCAAGCGGTTTTTGCCGTAAAGTATGCTAAGAAATTCATGAGTGATGTTGAATTTTATGCTGAAGATGCCTTTCGGAGCGATCCGAAGTTCTTGACTAGAGTTATCAAGGAAGTGATTTCAGCTGGGGCCACGGTAGTTAATCTCCCAGATACAGTTGGGTATGCTAACCCTTGGGAATACGGAGAACTTATTGAATATGTCATTAAGAACGTAGAAAATATTGATCAAGCCATCGTCAGTGTTCATTGCCACAACGATTTGGGAATGGCAACGGCCAATTCTCTGGCGGGTATCAAAGCGGGAGCTGGCCAAGTGGAAGGGACGATTAATGGTATAGGAGAGCGGGCAGGCAATACTTCCTTGGAAGAGGTAATTATGTCGATTTATACTCGTCGCGATGGTTATGGGGTGGAAAGCAATATTAACACTCGAGAGATATCCGCCACCAGTAGACTGGTTTCGCGGATAACAGGAGTGACTGTCCCGGATCATAAAGCCATAGTTGGAGCGAACGCTTTTATGCATGCCTCAGGCATACATCAGGACGGAGTTTTAAAAGATAGAGAGACCTATGAAATAATTCAACCGGAAACAATCGGTGTCCCACAGAACTTGATCAGCCTTTCGGCAAGATCAGGAAGACATGCCCTCCAACATTGTCTGGAGGAATTAGGGTATAAAGTGGAAGGGGCCCAGCTTGATGAGGTTTATCAAAGGTTCTTGAAATTAGCGGATCTAAAGAAAGAGGTATTTGACCAAGATCTTTATGTCTTGATGGGGGATTCTGAAACGACAGGCAATAGCATTGTACTGAAAAGCATGTCTATTGCGACTAGTGGTGTTCAAATGGCTACAGCTACTGTGATCCTAGAGATTGAAGGAAAGACGATAACGGATGCCGCTTGTGGTAATGGTCCTGTGAATGCCCTTTTCAATACTATTGATAGGATCACTGGGAACATCGCAACCCTTGAGGATTTCACACTGAAGTCGGTCACACGGAGTAGTGAGGCTTTGGGAGAAGCAACAGTCAAGTTGCGTTATGAGGATGGTCGTCGGGTAGTTGGGAAGGGATTTTCAACGGATGTAATTGAAGCCAGCGCTAAAGCCTATCTTAATGCTTTGGAAAAGAGAAATCCTCATAGTGAGTTGGGGCTAGGGGGACAACAGAATGAATTAGGTGTTGTATAATAGATGAGGATATAATGGTCGAATATGGTTGTGCATAATATTTATAACGTTCCATTGCCTAGCGAGGTGTTGAAGAAAACTTTTGTGACTTAGGCCACCCAATAAGGTATGACTGGATTAAAAGGTCACCGCCCTGTTGGTGGCATCCGGGCATCGGTCTATAATGCTATGAGGATGATGGGTGTAGGGCTTTAGCAGAGTTTATGTTTCCAAAGCGAAAATGCGTAGGAAGTAGATTATGGGCATATTAATGTGAAGAGAAAGGCAGTCGAACCGAGACTAGAGGTTTGACTGCCCTTTCTCTTTTTACCAATGTTTGGTTTTCATCGCTTAGTAGGGCTATTATTTGAAATATGCATAGGTACTAATGTGGAAAATATTTGACTAAAGTGTTAAGATTATATATGAATTCCAGATATCTGGGTTAAAACAGAACCGACCACCTTAATTTATGAAGTGCTTCTAGAGATGGAATATTCACGGAGCAAATAGAGATAGGAATTGAGGACCTAGAAAGGGTGCATCATTATGGAACAACACTTCAATGTTTTTAAAGAGGTGGCAGAAACAAAAAATATTACCTTGGCATCTAAGAAGCTCCACATGAGTCAGCCCAGTATTAGCTTGCAGATACAAAATTTAGAAAACCAATATGGCGCTCGCTTTTTTGAGCGCACTAATAAAGGTGTCACTCTAACCAGAGAAGGTGAGATTTTCTATACCCATGTTCGAAGTATCTTGAACATTCTTAAGGATGCTAAAGAACAGATATGTGCTATATCCAAAGATCAAAGGCGGCTGATCTTTCTTGGTGCGACGTTAACAATAGGAGAATACATCCTTCCTAATATTCTCGCTCTTTTGTATAAGACTCACCCAGGTGTCGACTTCAAAGTGAAGATCGCCAATACAGATTCGATTACACAAGATATTCTGGAGAAAAAGATGCATATTGGTCTGATCGAGGGACCTGTTCCTAGGTATAAGGAGTTAAATGTGGAAAGCTTCTGGGAAGACGAGTTAGTGGTTGTTATTCCCTATTTTCACCCTTGGGCTTCAAGGACTAGTATTACCCTCGCAGAACTTCCTCTTGAGCGGTTAGTGACTCGGGAGGAAGGTTCTGGAACTCGCAAGGTCATGGAGATAGCCCTTAAAGAGAGAGGACTTGATCTGAGTGAGTTGAACATTTCAATGGAACTGGGAAGTACTCACGCGATTAAGCAAGTGGTTTCGGCAGGGCTTGGAATCACCATTATTTCTTCGTTAACTGTTCGTCGGGAGTGCGATCTGAAAATTTTCAAGACATTAAAAATACAAGATGCTCCGGTTTATCGACCATTAAGTATCCTCACTAATGCTAATACTACACAGACTAAAGATGAGCGTCGCTTAACGAACCTACTCCATGATCGAGACTTGTTGTCAGAAATTATAAGTATGGATTTTAGCGAATTAGAAGATCACGCGAGTAAGCTACGCTTTACACAACGCAATGGTAAGTGATGGGAATAAATAAAAAATTACCCTTGACAAATTTAATATTGTCAAGGGTAATTTTTTATGTTATAAGGGTTATTCCGCTTTTGATCGATTTGTAATATGCATTTGATGAGGGACAGCCTTAGGAAGGCTGTTGTTGTTCCTTAATGCAAAAACCACCGTCTTTCTCAGTATTCTCTCTTTTAAAGTAGAAGGATTGAGGAGTTTCATTCTCTCTATATGGGGGTAAGTGGATTCAGGGATCGGCCTGAAGAATTCATGCAGCACCCCTCCAACCATTTTAAGAGGATTTCCGGCAGCGAGTTTCTTTAAGGACTTCAAGGCTCCCCCCAGAGCGGCGTCATCTTCAGTTAAATCCGTACCAAAAGGGAAGGGTTGGAAAACACCGTTTTTCTGATAGGGCCTGAGCTGGTCGGCGATCTTTTGCGGTGTATTATTTCTATACTCTTCAGGAATTTCATAATCCATGGGTATCTTTCCCGCCTTTTTTGCCTGATCAAGGAGCTGGTTTTGAAATCTGGAATCAGCGATCTTGATCATCTCTGCGATGACCTCTTTTTCTGGTTTGCTACGCACGTCAGCAATCCCGTACTCAGTAACAATGATATCCCTTAAATGTTTGGGCACTGAACAATGCCCGTAGCTAAAGACTATGTTCGACTTAAGACTCTTACCGGAACCCTTTGTGCTTTTGATCATCATAATAACCCTGGCGTCAGGTAGAACATGGCCCATGGCTACAAAATTATACTGTCCACCAATTCCGCTTACAACCCGGCCATCTTCGAGTTGATCTGAAGCTATTGATCCAAGAACACTTGCCACCATACCGGTATTTACAAATCGGGCATCCTTCCTTTGTAGGGACCTTAGTTCCTCCCCGCCGTAGAGCTGGTTAACCTTTTCAACACCGGACATACCGAAAAGCTGTCTTTCCTCTTCGCTCATATCATTGAGAGCCTGATAGAATGCTTTCGGGCCAAGAAAGAAAGCGCCTAGGACAACTTGACCTTTGAGAAGCTCTCTTCCGAGTAGCTTT
>JAJYAS010000007.1 GCA_021779415.1 Bacillota bacterium | reverse complement strand
CTAAAAATTTATGAATGTTTCTATAGTAATCGACCGGAGAAAATCAACAGGCCAAAGCAGATAAACTGCAGGGTAAAAAACCTCGCCAACATATCCCAGGCTTTCCCTTCACCCCAGAAATGCTTCTGTTTGTTAAGTCGTTCCAAAAATTCAAAACCGACCATCATAAGAGCCATATAAAGCCCGTAGACAATGTAATGCCACTGGGTTCCATGCCAAATCCCCATTAAAAGAAAAAGTAGGAGATATCCAACAGCCGAGGCTACATAGCGGTTGTTAAAACGTTTCTTTTTGGCACTGTCCAGGGCAAAACGCATATAGATATAATCCCTGAACCACATGGAAAGGGAAATATGCCAACGATTCCAGAAGTCCTTAATATTTTTAGACCAGAAAGGTGCTTTGAAGTTTTCAGGTGTTTTAATCCCGTAAAAGCGGCTCACTCCGATAGCAAAGGCACTATAGCCTGCAAAATCAAAGAAGAGATACGCACTGTAGACATACATGTATTGAACTGTCGACCACAAACCACGGGCATGATTAAGAGGAACGAGCGCATATTGATTAATCAGATAGGCGATAATGAATTTATAAAGAAAACCGCGAAAAACGTATTCTAGGCCTTCAATCATATACCCGATATACTCTTGACGAGGCAATATTTTTCTGAGGTCAGCAAGAAACCTGCGGTAGCGGTCAATGGGGCCTGAGGCAAGAGTCGGAAAGAATAGAACAAAGCTTATAAAGTCTCCCAAGTTAACTTCTTTGATTAAACCATCTCGGATCTCAATCACAGTTCCCAAAATTCTAAAGGTAACATAGGAAATTCCTAAGAAGCCCAGGAATGAATTCCAAACAGATGTCATCAAGCCTAACAATGGAACAAATTTCACTAATAGTAAAGGTAACAAGCTTCCGGCCACCGCCAGATAAAAGACAGAAGCCAGATTCTCCTTTGTCCCAGATTGACGATAGCGTAGATAATTTAAGACGATCGCATATTCCCAGATAAAATATACGACAGACTGAATAAAAAAGGTCCTGGGGCTGAGAATGAAATATAGCAGTCCTATCGACGAATGCATAATCCAAAGAGAGCGAAATCTAGGGGAGGCTTGGGCAAGGCCCAGCATAATCGCCGGAACCACTGGAATAAGCAGCCATAAGAAGAAAGAAAAATTATCATACGGGATCATATTGCCCTCCTAATAGTGCTTTACGGTCAACCTTGCCATTGGCTGTCAGCGGCATGTTTTGGATAAAAATATACCGCTGTGGCAGCATATAAGCGGATAAGACCTGACCCAATTTTTGACGTAATCGGTGTTCCATATCTGTAGAAGTTCGTATATATTCCTGTGTACAATCTTCCAGATTATCATTCAGCTTGATAAAAGCCTGGAGAGCCGCATTTTTTCCCCGCCGTACAACCGGGAGCACAACAGCATTCTCAATCTCAGACAACTTGCGCAACTGTTCCTCAATTTCGCCTAACTCAATCCTGTATCCGTGCAATTTCACTTGAAAATCCCGCCGCCCTAGGTAAAACAACTGTCCGTTCTGCCAAAACCCAATGTCCCCGGTGCGATAAGCCTGCTGGCATATCCCCCCTTCATTCCAGCTGAAGAAGGCACGTTGTGTAAGCTCCGGCCGGTTGAGATAACCTATACTTACATTTGGTCCGGCTATGACGATCTCGCCCTTTTCCCCAAACGGGAGGGCACTAAGGAGAGGTTTCGTTTCCGCGCCTATCTCATCCAGATCCTCAGGATCACAAATATAGACTCCGCAATTCGTGGAATTTTGCCCAACGGGCAGTGGTTTAGGACTCCCGGCTATTTGTGTTGTTATATTCACACCGGATACCGCTACTGTGCACTCAGTTGGACCATACAGATTAATGACTTGAGCCCGCGGGAAGCGTACCAAGAGGCGTGAGGCCACATCATTGGGAAGGACTTCACCACAAAAAAGGAAATAATGGAGCATGGGCAGAAGCTTCTCCGTAAAACACGGATCCATGAGGCACAGTTCGGCAAATGAAGGCGTCGATACCCAATGGGTTAGTCGCGATTCAAGCAAAGACTGGAATAAATCTTTGGCATTGGCAATTTGCTCCTGGTCCACACTCCACAGCGTACCTCCATTGCTCAGGGCCATGTATAAATCCATGACTGACAAATCAAAGGAGAAAGGGGCTTGATTGAGAAAAACTCCTTGTTCTCGCCTAGAGCTATACTCCTGATTAACCCAGTTAACGAAACTTTCTAAAGCTCGCCGCGTAATTTGCACCCCTTTGGGTTCGCCGGTACTGCCTGAGGTGAAAATAATATACCAAACATCATCAAGACCAATTTGCCATTCCGGTGCAGGTTCGGCATGCCGTGGAGCGAAAGAATAGACATCACAAAGGCGGATTTGCACCTGACAAAACACCTCGCTCTCCTTCACTTTTTCAGGAATACTCCTAGGGGAAAGTAGGGCTACTGCTCCGGATGTCTCAAGGATTTTGAGCAGACGCTCAGCGGGAATAGATATATCGACTGGAATATAGGGATGACCTGCTTTAAGGCAAGCTAAAAATAGAACCAGCATCTCACTTTCTTTATGGCCGTAGACCACAATAGGGGTCTGCTTTTGGGGATCATGACCTACATTTTTAAAAATCCAAACAGCTAAAGCATCGGAGTAGGTTTTAAGTTCAGCAAACGTTAAATATTGTTCTCTATGCCTATGTGCTAAACGCATCGGAGCAAGTTTTGCCCATAGGTCGATTTTCTGCAAAAGCATTTTGACGCCCTCTCCCGAACATGTTTTTGTCCAACCCATGCACTTCATACGAACCTAACGTGGACTTGGCTATTTAAAAACCGTTATAAATATAGGGTGGAGGTGTGTGCTGTTTTTGTACTAAATAGAGAACAAAAAGACCCATCAATATCAGGTAATAATAGACCACACGAGCGACCCAGACAGACTTAGGGTTTTTGATGAATGAATTTATCCAAGGTTTCATCGAATTCGAGCCATCCTTTCTCACTGGGATGTGACGGATCATCCATGAAATACATGTCATACTCATGATTAGAAAAATCAGCTAAGGCAAATCCATGATGGTCAGCCATGATGCGAACTTCGCTGTAATACTTCTGGCGTTCTTGCTTCGAAAAACCAGTAAAATCATACCACCTTCCATTGACGGGCTGAATTAAAAATATGGGGTCAGCCCCCTCATCTTTTAAAACATTCATTAAAAGGTTGAGATCCGCATATTCTGGCGAAGGGTAAAATTGCCCTTTTAATGCAGAATTCTTAAATTTTTGCTGGTCTTTTAGCTTACCTTTAAAAAAGTTGATATTGATGCCAAATGGATTGTTGGTTTCATTTTTCTGTACATCGACAGTCGCCTTTGCCTGCATCTGAGACCAACTAGGTATTGTCTTCCAGGATCCATTCCGGGCATTTTTGGCAATTTCCCCGGCGGGTAAATGTTGAATGATATTGATCGTCTTTATCTCATCCTGAATTTCCAAGGAGGCCATCTCTACCTTGGCGAGAGGCCAATAAAGCGCTTCCATAATGACTGAACCTGGGTCCGTTTGTCCGTAATATTTAAGCAATCCGTGAAGTACGGGATAAGTATTCTTGACTTCATTAAACTGGATCAGTCGTTCTGCCAAAGCCTTTTTGGTTTTAGTTGATAAGGCGGGATTAAACATCATTGTATAAGCCTGTAAGGCTGAAAAATTAGCAGCGAAGGTATTTTGGGCAATCCCACCGTTGTGGAACCACTGTGCAGATAAAGAAAGAACAATTTTCTTGCCCTTTAAATCTTGGGCTCCGGCATAGAGCGCTTGGATGAGATCTAAAGAACCTGCATGCCCCACCAAATAAGGGGTCCAGTTGGTCGGTTGACCAGCAAATAGTTTCGTAGGATTATATGGGCCTCCGTGTCCAAATTCAGACGATCCGTACATCGGTACCACGGTTGGATCTTTTAAGGCCATACTTTGTAACAGGGTCCCCTCAAAAAGAGTAGAGAGTTGGTATTCACTCGCTGTTTCTATTACTCCCGGTGTAATATATCGGCTTACCCACCATTGAGTAAGTGGACCAACAGCAAGTATGCTCAGAAAAGACAGGGAGAGCGCTATTCCTAAAGGTGCTAAACGCTTGCGGATCATTCCCCCTTCTCCTCAAGATATTGAATAATTTTTTCCGGGGTTGACCACATTTCTCTTTCTAGTTCAGTCGGTGCAATGTCGATACCGAGTTGTTCATGAATCGTCAACATCAGCTCTACTGTACCGAAGGAATCCAGGAGGCTATTGGCAAAAAGGTCTAGATGGGGGTTGGTCACAACCTCCTCTGTCCCACAGATTTCGGTAAGAGCGTTTAAAATAACCTTTCGGATGTTCTTATCATTGCTCACTGTTATCTCTCCTCGTATATGATCATTTGATAAATACAACGCTGTAAAATTTAGTATTTACCTAAAACAGATTATATTAACCACAGCTTAAAATTAGCTGAGAGAAATATTATGGATTTTAACTTCACCAAAAGAACGATAGAGATAAAGAAGCCCTAACGACGTTATATTCCGTCGTTAGGGCTTCTCATTCAAATATATTTAGGAATCAGTTGGTTCAGGAGCAGCTTCATCGGCATCTGAAACTAAGGCATTTTCGATCAAAGTGCTAAGATGATGCATTTTCATTCCAAGCTTATAGAATTTATTCATGTCATTAAACTGGTCAATGCAGTTGTGACAAGGAATGCAGCCGATTTTTGCCCCAGTAGCCACTAATTGATCCACTTTAGGTTTAGCTTTAATCATACGTTGCTGTTTAGTGGCAGCAACGGCTAAAGCGCCCCCACCAGCTCCGCAACAAATGTTATACTTGCCATCAGGATTCATCTCGCGATAATCCATAACGACATTTTTAATAACGTAGCGTTGTGGTTCATAGACTCCTTCTTTACGAACTGTATTACAGGGATCGTGCATAGTGACCGGAAGTGGGTTTTTAGTTTTATCAAGTTTAAGCCTGCCTTCTTTAATCCAATCGGCGTAAATCTCGACTATGTGTCGTACAGGGAACTTTTTCCCTTTCCAGAAAGAACGCTGAAACATTTTACAAGAGCGGAAAGCGTGACCACATTCTGTAACGATGAGTTCTTTAGCATTCAATCTCTCCACTTCTTCAAAGAGTGGGCGTGAAATTTCCTGGAATTCATCATTCTTTCCTGTAAACAAACAGATATTAGTAGCGTCCCAGCGCTTACTGCTCAATGTATAATTTGCTTTGGCGGCAGCGAACACATGCAAAATTGTCTGTAGTTCATGTGGATAATGCTTAACTTCTCTGGCATTGAAACCAAACATAAAATCTGCATCAGGCTTATCTATGGGAATCTTATAAGTGGGGTCGTTCAGTTCTTTCTGAAGTTCTTCCTCAAGCCATTCTAGAGTCTCATCATAATCAATTTGTTCGACAGCCATTTGGTTACCTGTGCGTATATGGTCATCAGCAATAATCTGTAAGTGACCAGGCGGAACAGGGGTTTTTCCTCGGAAGGCTCTTGTAATAGCTGCAATATTCACACCCATTGGGCATTCTACAGTACATCGTTCACACATATTGCAATTCCAGACGAAAGGATCACTAGCCAATTCTTCCCGCAGACCAAGTGCTACTTTGCGTATAAATTTACGAGGATCCTGATCTTCTATTAAGTCACTATACTTACAACCAGCAGTACACATACCACACGTGAGACAATTCGAAAAGTCATAGCCTTTCAACAATCCAGCCACTTCATCACGCAAGGTTGGATCTAAACTTTTAACTCTAATGGGTTCACCCATCTTACTATCACCTCCGACACTAAAAATTAATATTCACTAGGTAGTTCTTTTAATTGCGCCATAGAAAAGACCGGTCCATCTTTGCAAACATATTCCGTTCCAATATTGCAACGACCGCAAATTCCTAGTCCACATTTCATCCGCATTTCCAAAGAAGTATAGATCCGTTCAGGTGGGAAATTCAGTTTTTCTAAAACAGGTAAGGTGAATTTAATCATAGCCGGTGGTCCGCATACCACGGCATAAGTGTTCACTGAAGATGGAGCTATTTGCTCAGTAATAGATGGAATAAAACCAACGTTTTTGGTCCATCCTTCTGCAGGTCGGTCAATTGTGGTTACAAGGTTAATGTTTGGATTATTTTCCCACTCTGCTAACTCTTCTTTGTAGAGCAATAAGCCTGGGTTTCTGGCACCGTAAATTACGGTAATGTCACCATAGTCTCCGCGATGTTTGTCATCCAACATATATTTGGCTAATGCACGTAGAGTTGTAAAAGCAAAACCTCCACCGATGATGACGAGATTCTTTCCTTTAAACTCCTCGACGGGGTAATAGTTACCCATGGGTCCGCGTACCCCAACCATAGTTCCTTCTTCCATCAGGTGCAAGGCATTTGAAACGCACCCGACCTTTGCGACGGAAAATTTCAGAATTCCAGGTTCTGTCGGGGATGTGGCGATCCCAAAAGGAGCTTCGCCATACCCGTAAGCACTTAGCTCGGCAAACTGACCAGGCATATATTTGAAGTTTTCTTCATCTTGTTTATTCATAAACTCTAACGTGAAGGTGTTGATGTTCCGATCTTCGGTTTCCACTAAGTTTTTAACAAGCTTCATCGTTATCGGTATATAAGGGTTCTGTTCCATTATTCCACCACCAATTCTGCTTTGTTGACACCATCAATGGCCTGCCGAATATCCAAATTAACTGGGCAACTTTTTATACAACGACCACAACCTACACAGGCCATATCCCCGTTGTTATGGACAAAATAATTGAACTTGTGCATCATACGCTGGCGCCAACGAGCCTTTTTGGAATCCCTCGGATTATGACCGGAACCGTGCAGTGTAAAGAGGGGGGCCATACAACCGTCCCAAGTTCTTACTCTACTTCCTTCATTATTTCGTACTTCCTCAGAAATATCGAAACAATGGCAGGTAGGACAAGAGAAAGAACAAGCATTACAACCTAAGCACTTTTCTTGGAGGCTGTCCCAATAGGCATTGTTGAACATTGAGTCAAGTTTACTCGTAATAGTAGAGACATCAACTTCAGACGTAGTTTTAGCACCTTTAATCGTTTCAACCAAGGCTTGATCAGCGCTCGTAAGCTCTTCAAGACCTTGTAAATTAGCTGCTAAAGTTTTCCCCTTTTCGGTAATTGCTTCGATTTGGTAAGAGTCCCCTAGATCAATCAGGAAAATATCTGATCCTTCACTGCTGGCAGGGGATAGGCCCATAGAAGAACAAAAACAAGTTGGGGCGATTTTATTACAAGCAACCCCAATAATGGCGGTATTGTTTCGGCGCTCATAATAATAAGGGTCAGTGTACATATCATTTTTAAAGACTTTGTCTAGCAGCAACATTCCTTTAGCATCGCATGGTCTGACTCCAAATAAAACAGTTTTCTCAACGTTCAATTCGTTTTTAACGGTAACATCTTTACCCACTTTTTTATAGGACAAAAGTTTTTCGTGTTGAGGAAACAGCAAGGATTTTGGAGGGAGTTTGGAATTCAGATAATCTTGTTTGACTTCTGAGAAGCTCTTTGCTACTTTGTAATTTACTCCCCCTGCATCACTAACTGGAGCAATCAACAGGTAATCTGCAGCTAGAGCGTCGAATGATTGGCCAAATTTCTCTTTACTTATCTTCATTATTTTCACCTCACTCCTTTACCAAAAACGCTTCTGGATCTTCAGCGCTATATTCATTAAGAGCTGGTTTAAGGTCTTCACTGATACCTGATTCATGGTGATACATATCTAAAACATCTTTAGAAAGCTTACGGTTCAAAGCACGAATATCGACATTTTGAGGACAGGCGCGACTACACGCACCACAATCGACACACCGACCAGCCAGATGAAGGACACGACCAGCTTGGAACATAAGATTCTCAGCTTGGTCAACTCCACCAGTAAGCCATTTCGGTGAATTGCAGTCTACAAAACATTCCGAACAATAGCACATCGGACAAGCATTGCGGCATGCATAACAACGAATACACTTACTCATTTGTTCTTGGAAGTAAACTTGACGCTCACGCTCAGACCTGTTTTCCATTTCGATAACGTCGGCAAAGGGTACAGTTTGCTGAGGAACTTCGACAGATCCTCCAATATGAATGTCCTCAATGACAGGATTAGGGTAACGGCAGGTTTGACAAGTAGCATCTTTTAGTTCAGCAAAGGTAAACTCTTTATCACATACCATTCCTTTGGCGGATATTTTACCGTCAGAGATGCTTGCAGCAATGATTTCTCCAGTTTCTGCCTCAATTTTTTTCTTATCAATGACCCCTTGGCAGGAAACACCGATGATATACAAATCATCTCTTAGTAGCTGGTTTTCTTGCATGAGAACGACTAATGCTCGACTATCGCACCCTTTAGCGACAATGGCCTTTTTCCCTGGCGTCTTTTTAGCATAGGCCGCTAAGTTATTTTCACAGGTTTCATCCCAGATTAATTTAGTGATATCTTGAGGAGAACGCACAAAGCAAGGCGTTGCTTTTAAAGGTAAAGAACCTTTTTCATAGCCGATAACAACGTCAACTTTCCCATCAGCCAGTAATTGGCGGGCCGTTTCTCGGATATCATCAATCATGTTATTCATCCGTTCCCCTCCCGTCTACTACTTTAAATACGCCATTATTAGGTCCCAGAGCAGTTACTCGCTCTGTAACCCCTTTAACGACTTCGGCAAATCGACCACCCTCTGCAGCGGATACCCAAGAAAAACTGACCCGGCCATCTTCTAATCCGACATGCTTCAAGAGTGACTGGATAAGTGCAAATTTTCTTCGAGCGACATAATTACCACTAATATAGTGGCAATCACCAGGGTGGCAACCTGAAACTAAGACTCCGTCTGCCCCGTTGGCCATTGCTTTCAAAATATATAGTGGATTAATTCTTCCTGAACAAGGGACTCTGATCGTTCTAATTGTTGCAGGGTATTGAATTCTTCCTACACCCGCCAGATCTGCGCCTGCATAACTACACCAGTTACACAGAAAAGCAGCAATTTTAGGATTAAACTCATTTGTTTCTGGTTGATTCATATTCTCTTGACTTTCTCCCATAATCATCTACCTTCCCATCATTATTCAGTTTATAGGGAGTTCAACATCTCAACGATTTGCTCATTCGTACACCCTCTAAGACTGATGGCACCACAACGGCAGCTTGAAGCACACGCCCCACACCCTTTGCACAGGGCATCGTTAACAACAGCAACGCGGTTAACCATATCGACTGCAACGGCTTTAGCCGAGCAAACAGCTTCACAAGTACCACAGGCAGTACATTTGCGTTTATCAACGAAGGCATTTAAGCCTGCTGATTCTACCTGCTCCTTAGACAAGGCTACACCTGCCCGTCCGGCTGCAGCTTTAGCTTGAGTAATGACTTCTTCCATATTCTTTGGACTATGAGCTATACCTGCCATGTATACTCCGTTAGTACTGAAATCGACAGGCCGTAATTTCATATGTGCTTCTAAGAAGAAGCCTTCAGCATTTAGGGGGATTTTGAACCATTTGGAGAGTTTCTTGCCGTCTTCTGGAGCTTTAATGGCAGCAGCCAAGCAAATGACGTCTGCTTCAATTTCAATCGGACGATCTAAGACATGATCGTTTACAGTTACCACAAGGGTGTCCCCTTCTTTAGTAACGACAGGTTTTTGATTCTCACTATAGCGGACAAAAATGATTCCAATGCGTCGCGCTAATTCATAATCCTCTTCAAAATAACCATAGGTTCTCATGTCGCGATAGAGTACAAATACATTTGCCTTTGGATTCTTCTGTTTAACTTTTAAAGCGAGCTTAACGGATTTAGTACAGCAAGTACGGCTACAATAAGGATTTTCTTCACAACGGGAGCCAACGCATTGAATAAAGACATAATTATTTGCACCTTCGACTTTGGAATCATGGCTAGCCAAAGCTTCATCAAGCTCGATTTGGGTCATGACACGAGCGTCTTGGCCGTAGAGATACTCTTTAGGCTTATATTCTTGACCGCCAATGGTCAGAAGGGCAACACCATGTTCGATCTGTTCTCCATTTTCTAAAGTCGTCGTAAAGCTACCAAGAAAGCCCCCTACATCTTTAATTGGAACACCAACGTGGAGTTTGATTTTCGGATGGTTGCTGACACTTTCAACTAATCCGGCAACAAAGGCTTTCATATCTTCTCCTCTGAAACCAGTCGAGAATCTCCTAGCAATGCCACCTAATTCCGTATCTTTTTCCACTAAATGAACTTCATACCCTTGATCTGCTAAAGATAGGGCACTCGTCATTCCAGCTACCCCGCCTCCGATAACCAAGGCAGCATGATTCATAGCCATAAATATTGGCTGGACAGGCTGTTGCATAGAGGCACGGATGATGGCTAATTTGGTCAGATCTTTAGCCTTTTCAGTGGCTAGTTCAGGCTCATTCATATGAACCCAAGAACATTGGTCCCGAATATTGGCCATGTCAAACAGGTGAGCATTCAAGCCGGCTTCTTTCAACGTTTCTTGGAATAAAGGTTCATGTGTTCGTGGGCTACAAGAAGAAACAACGACTCTGTTCAATTTGTGTTCACTAATCAGAGCCTTCATTGAAGCTTGGGCATCCTGAGAACAAGCATAGATCTTATCCGTCGCATAGGCAACCGTTGGTAGAGTCTTGGCATACTCAACGACCGATGGGACATTGACCACGCTGCCAATATTGACACCGCAGTGGCAGATAAATACCCCTGTTCGAATAACATCTCCCGCGACTTGAAGTTCAGGTGGATATTGTTTTTCACTGACTAAACTGCCACGCTCTTCAGCTAATAAAGCGGACGCTGCACCAGCTGCTGCACTGGCTTGCATGACGGTTTCCGGAATGTCTCTTGGACCACTAAAAGCTCCTGCAGCGAATATCCCTTCTTTGGAGGTATTCACTCCACTTAGTACTTCAAGTTCAGCAAACCCAAATTTGTTAACCTTGAGATCCAATAATTTAGCCAATTCCTTAGAACTATCCCCTGGTTCAATTCCTACAGATAGAACAACCAGATCGTATTGTTCTGTAGCTATTTGTCCATCTTCAGTGGAGTACCTTATGACAGCATCGCCCGAATCGTCTATAGCCTCTGTTACTTCATAAATACGGGAGCGAATGAAGTTGACTCCATGTTTGTTCTTGGCATCATCATAATATTTTTCGAAATCTTTGCCATGGGTTCTCATATCCATATAAAAGATCGTAGTATCAACCGGAATATGGCTGTGTTCCTTAGCAATCACAGCTTCTTTGATTGCATACATACAGCAAACGCCAGAACAATAATTTTTATCGATTTTGGCGTTTCTGGAACCTACGCATTGAATCCAAGCAATTCTTTGGGGTTCCTTTTGGTCAAAAGGTCTAACCAAATGTCCATCAAACGGTCCTGAAGCACTTAGAAGGCGCTCAAACTCAAGACTGGTAACAACACTTTTAATTTTGCCATAGCCGTAATAATCTAACTTAGAGGCATCAAATACTTTAAAGCCAGGGTTAAGAATCATCGAGCCTACTTCAACGTTGATTTCTTTGTCTTCCATCATATGGTCTATTGCTCCGGCTTGACAAGCCTTGACACATTTTTTGCAAATTTCTTTGCCTTGAGCTTTACCACGTGATTGGAACAAACAATTCTTTTCGTCGATTCCGAAGGCATTCGGGAAGGCCTGAGAATACTGCTTGAAAGCTGCTTTACGCTTGCCTAAGCCTTGATTAAATTCATCATCGACTTTTACAGGGCAAACCGCCGCGCACGCTCCACAACCCGTACATTTTTCCAGATCAATATAACGAGCCTTTTGCTTAATGGTTACTTTAAAGTTACCTGCCTCACCCTCTGATTTGATAACTTGGGAATTGGTATAAATGCGAATATTAAGATGGCGACCGCATTCAACCAATTTGGGGGACAAAATACACATCGAGCAATCATTAGTCGGGAATGTCTTATCCAACATTGGCATAGTTCCGCCAATTGCCGATGACTCTTCAACTAAATGAACTAAGTATCCCGACTCTGCTAAATCAAGTGCAGCCTGAATACCAGCAATCCCTGCGCCGGCTATCAATACGGCACCGATTTTATTTTGACTCATTTTAACACCTCTTTCATCCTTACTCTTTGTAATAGTTACAACAATCACAAGGAACAAAGTACTTACTTCGCCAAATAATTCTAAAATCCTTTCTCAAAACGATAATTGTTATAGAAAAATGCGATTATTCAATTAGGAATCTGAAGGGTAGAAATCTGAACATCCCTGCGAAGCTCATCTGAAATCTCAATTTCCCGCCCTAGAGTAAATGAATAGAGCGCGCAACGTGAAACGCTAAATTTTAGTAAGCGTTCAATTGCTAGGGCATAAAGAGAGAGCTGTAGGGCATATCGTTTTTGTAAGATTTCCTCAGGATCAATTGAGGTATTTGCAGTGAAAGAATCTGTTTTGTAGTCAAGAATTTCTGCCTTCATATCCTGATGTTCGTCCTCACTAATAATTACAACATCAATCACCCCTTGAACTAAAATGTTCTTTTGGTCTTGAGACGGAATTGTTAAGGTAAAAGGAACTTCTCGCAACAGTTGCTTTGCGCTAAAAAGTCGTAGCCCTAATGGAGAGTTTAGCAAATCAACAATATGCATCGGCTGGATACACACGTTCTGCTCAGCCCTGAGAATTTCATGCCGTTCGAGCGTACTTAACAATTCAACAACCTGATTGAATTGTTCCTGTTGGCCTATTTTAGCCCATTGGGTTGCCCATTCTTTAAAGGGAATATGTTGCATTGCCGTGTGCAAGGCAGTTCCCTGTTCTGCTGGGGTAAGTGTCCGTGCTGACGATTGAAGAAATTTTGGCCGTCTCATAGCATCAGTCCGGTTCCCGGGCGTGGCAAGCGGTGATGCATCCTCAGTCGCATGCCAGTTGAATTGACGTTTCAGTTCGCTAACACTAGTTTTTGCCACCTGCCGCACTAAATTGATGTGTGGATACTGCCAGCTTAGCCGACGGTTGACTTCAAAAAACCATGAATCAACTCTCTTTTCGTCAAGACCATTTTCAGCACTCACATCAATGTATTTAGCAGTACTTGTTTCAATATTATCTGATGTATTTTCATTGATACTATTTTCTATAAGTTCGGGATTTGTTGTTAAACTGCGATGAAGGTGGATTTCCCAACGTGAATTAACTTCAGGGATTGATAAGGCTGAGGCTGATTGCTCCTCAGTCTCGCCAAAGAGATGTTGGGGATGCCGGGCTAGCGCAGGACCTATCCAATCTAAAAAGGATTTTGCACCACGGAGTTGAACTTCCGGTAGGGCTATCTCGTCCCAGTCAGACGTACGATGCCATTTATGAAGGGTGTTATCGAAGTTTTCAAGGTTTCCATAGAGAAAGAGTCGTTCTTTGGCACGAGTTAAAGCAACGTAAAGGATACGTAACTCTTCAGCTAAAGATTCTTGAGCCAACCGTTGCTTTACCGCATATTGGATTAAAGAGGGATAACGCACATTGTTGTCCACATCAATGATCGGCATACCCAGACCTAATTTGGCGTGGAGAAGCATTTTTCCCTTGAGGCTTTGAGTATTAAACGTACGCCCGAGACCGACAACGAACACGACCGGGAATTCCAACCCTTTGCTGGCGTGAACCGTAATCAAACGAACGACATCCTCATTTTCTCCTAAAGCGCGGGCATTTCCCATATCTTTCCCTTGTCCTTGGAAACGATCTAAAAAGCGAAGAAACCGAAACAAACCGCGGTACCTGGTTGCTTCAAAGCGACTGGCGCGGTCATAGAGTACTCGAAGATTGGCCTGTCGTTGAACTCCTGAAGGCAGGGTTCCAACATAAGCCAAGTACCCGGTCTCTTCATACAGAGACCAGAGCAAATCAGCCAGTGATATTCGCCGAGATCTCGTTCTCCAAGCTTGAAGTTTAAGCCAAAATTCCGTAACTTTATGCTTCAGCCCTTCAGCAGAGTCCAATAGCTCTTTAGCAGTTATAAATCGTCGTGGCAAGGATTCCTCGTATAGACTTAAGATTTGTTTAAACTCACTAGCTCTCTCCGGCGTCAAATTATCGACCATACCAGCCCAGACTGCTAGGGTTAACGCTTCATAGAAGTCTCCTTCGGGGAGCATCATTCGAAGTTTGCCTAATTCACTCCCGTTGAGTCCGACAAACGGAGAACGCAGGACTGCAGCCAAAGGAATGTCTAGGCGCGGGTTATCGATGGTTTTGAGGAGGGACAAAATTGTTTCTACTTCACTGGCTCCAAAGTAGCCCGTCGTTGTTTCAGCATAAACGGGGATACCAGCACTTTGAAACTCCTCGACATAAATTGGTGCAACTGCTGAGTAGGAACGCATCAAAATCACGATGTCTGAATAGTGGATTTGCCGAAAATCTTTAAGTTCTTTATCATAAATCAGGAATTCTGACCCTTGCACCATGTGTTGGATCCGTTTACTAACCAGACGCGCTTCGATTTGAGCTTTATCGAGATCTTCTGAAGATATGGTTTCTTCGGTTCCAGAGGATAATTCTGTTTCAGTCCCTGAGGTACCTTCCATAGGGGTGGACACTGAGTCATCTTCAATAGTTCCATTATGGTTTCCGCTCCCAGACTTGTCGCTCTCAGTGGGAGGCTTGTTTAACGAGCTTTTTATCCCTTTGGGGTCAATAAGGTGTACTTCAATCGGTCCTTCAGCCGTGTGAACTTGATTCTGTCCGGAAACAAAGGATGCTCCGTATTGTAAAGCCGCTTGATCGTCATACAGGATTTCGCCTGCATTTTTGGTCATGATTTGGCGGAATAGAAAATTTACTCCCTCCACCACTTCACGACGACTCCGAAAGTTGCGATTCAGATCAATCACGGTTTCCAAATGAGTCGTAACCCCTGTCGAACCAGGGCACCAATGTGACAAGGTGCTATATTTGGCGAGAAATAAACTGGGATCGGCCATACGAAAACGGTATATGCTCTGCTTGACATCTCCAACCATAAAGAGATTGGGGGACTTTTCTTGCCTTGATACCAGTCGCAAGATGCGTTCCTGAACGGGGTTGATGTCCTGATATTCGTCCACCAAGACTTCCGCAAAATACTCCTTTAACCCTTGAGCAATCATAGAAGCTTCGTTCTTTTCTTCTAGTAAGCGAAGGGCAAAATGTTCTAAGTCAGTAAAGTCCAAGACGTTCCGATATTCCTTAGCCTTCCCATAGAGTTGAGAAAACCCAATTACTAAATGACCGAGTGTCTGTGCCATAATCCCCATCTCACGTAAGGCAGGAACTTGCTGCTCAAGGGGATAAGCAAAGACCTCATCTTTCAAAGAGTTGAGTTTCTTTTTAGCTTCATCCCGCAATTTCTTACTTTCCTCTCGCAACTCCTTTTGCATGAACTCATCAATTTCCAAGGAAGAGTTCTTCGTTGCTTTGGTACGGGCAGTCGGGAGTTTGGGGTAATCGACAGCGGATTGAAACTGTGCTTCGACCTGAGCCCAATTCCCTTCCCTTAATGCACGGTTTAACAATCGAACTCGGGCCAAATCATCTTGTAAGGTCACAGCGTAGATTGCTGGTCCGTCCGGGCGCTGGGCGATTTGTTCAGCTCGTTCGAGTAAGCTTATACTTTCAGACACTAGGTCCACTAGTCCTTGGCGAACGGCTTGACCCCATTCGCTTTGCATCATAGATTCAATATCTTTCCACACATAGGCCCTATCAAGCTCACTCAGCCAAACTTCTGGCTGAGGTTGGCTATACGCAAACTCATATAGACGCAAAACATGGTCCATCAAGGGTTGGTCATCACGATCCGTACCGAAGGCATCGACCAGTTTCAGAAAGGCTGAGTTTTCTTGTTCATATAGGGTTTCAAAGAGTTCCTCGATCGCGTCTTGGCGTAGTAGGTCTGCCTCTGCTTGATCTGCTACCCTAAATGCAGGATCAAGTTCAAGCTGGTAAAAATACTTCCGAATTAATTCTAAACAGAACGAATGTAAGGTCGTAATGTTTGCCCCCTGAAGAAGGGAGCGCTGGCGGAGGAGATGATCGATAACTCTAGATTCATGCTCAAGAAATAAGGCATTGTCTAACGCCTTTCCGATCCGCTCCCTCATCTCGTTCGCTGCCGCCTTAGTGAAAGTAACCACAAGAAAACGATCGACATCCACAGGTTCTTTACGGTCTGTGATACGTCGAATTAACCGCTCTACGAGCACAGCCGTCTTACCGGAACCAGCTGCAGCAGCAACTAAGAGTTTCCCTCGTAACGTCATTGCTGCGTGTTGTTCAGGCGTCCATTGAGGTGTACTCATGAGAGATCTCCTCCTTTCAACGTTTTTGCCTTCTCTTCCGTAAGCTCTTCTTTCTCTTCTTCCAGCCAGTTTAAGCTATAGTTGTTCGAGCTCTTTGTTTCAGGTGAGGAGGCGACATTTGGCGTGGGCATCGAGCCACATTCCTCCTCCATATCTTCGAGGCGTCTCCAGACCTCCTCTTGTTTTAAGGCAGGCAGGTCTCGGTATTGGTTCTCCTGTAGGTAGGGGTCAAAGTGACAGACCGGTTTATATGAACAATACTGGCAGGCTGTGCTTTTTCCTCGTCGATAAGGGGAGAGGGAAATATCGCCGTCTAATATTTCTTCACCTGTCTGTCGAAACCACTGATGAAGATAGTTACTGAGTAGAGAAAATTGATCTTCAGTAAGGACATTTGATCCTTTTTTGAAATCCCCGTCCTTTTTCAATTTTATCCCTAATAAATCGGATTGTCCTGTTGAAAAGGAGGAATCCATGGCTTCCAATACTCTGGGATTGGCTAATAAATATCCGTTGACCTTGATAGCTTTGACACGGCGTTGTTCCAATTCTTCTGAACTGAGGGGGATTTTTTCTTCTAACTGGGGTTCCAGCACAGGAAAATACAGAAAGCCCGCAGGAATCTTCTGAGGTGAAGGGTTATCTATTCCTGCTGCAATCTCATCAAAAGCGTGTGGTGGACTCGTTTCGTCTAACGAAGGCAAAGCCGTCGTCGTATTTAATAAGACCTCGGCTCCCTGTAAGGCGACATTTAGATAGGTGAGTAATTGGAGATTTAGCCCATAATAAATTGAATCCAAGGCTAAAGATAGTTCACGGGATTTGTAGTCGAGAATACGCAAATACACTTTACCATCTAAGAACGCAGCATCGACACGATCAATTTGACCGCATAAAAGAAGAGAATCGTCCTCAGTTAAAGGAATCTCGACTCCAGGGAGCACCTCATTTGGGCCAAAACTCACTTCCAACTGGATAGGAATAAATACCCCTTGGCGGGCATGCTCCGCGAGCACTCGCACAGCGTGATGCACGGTCCGTTTGAGTTTGTAGGTTAAATAGCGGTAACGCGCGCTACTCAGAAGAATTTCATGCTGAAGACCTGGGACAAGCTGATCCGCCAGTTCACTGACAAGTGCCCAAGATTCTTCCTTGGTCAATTTCCCCCAAGCCAAGCCCCGTTCCTGTAACTGAAGGGCGAAGTCATGCAAGAGGGCATGAAAGAATTCCCCCATATCTGGGCTTGATAGTTGGTAGGTGGGCCTTTCACGTAGCTTCAGGCCGTAACGTGCATAATGCCCAAAAGGACACTTGGCGAATTGTTCTAAACGAGAAATACTAGCCTTCAAGCGTTTACCGTATAATCGACGTGCTAGGGGGCGTTGAATTCTATCTTCTTGATTTTGTGTCAGGAGACTGGACCTCAACCGCTTCGTTTGATTTTGTCGAAGGGGGTCTTGTTTTAGCCATGTTTCTGTGGCTTCCCAAAGAGGGGAAAGCGGTTCTCCATGGCGCAAAGAATGTAGTTGTTCGGCGTAGGCCTGAAGGGCAA
>JAJYAS010000408.1 GCA_021779415.1 Bacillota bacterium | reverse complement strand
TGACGATGACTTGCTCAATCTCCTCAAAAGTATGGGGGCAACTCGCTGGCAAATAGTATATATGATTCGTTGGCCCAACGCTTTGCCGTCCCTCTTTGCCGGACTGAAGATAGCCGCAACGTACAGTGTAATGGGAGCGGTGATTGGAGAATGGCTTGGATCCAGTTCTGGTTTAGGGGTCTATTTAACACGTTCTTCGCATTCATTTAGGACAGATCAAGTCTTTGCCGCAATTGTTGCTATCACGGTGCTTAGCTTATTTTATTTTCTACTGATTGCGGGAATCAGACGTCTTGCGTTGCCTTGGTTAAATACTAAGCAGGAGTGAGCCGCTCATTAATAGAAATAGTTTTGGGGATTAAGTTTAAAAAAAGACCAGTGAAAAGGGGAGCGGAAAATTTATGTTTAATACACTTTTTCTAAAACAAAGGCCATTAAAATATTTAAAGGAAAAGCAGATTGTGCGTGCGAAAAAAGCATTGAGTTTAACATTAATGACAAGCATGGGCGCGCTACTTTTGCTAACTGGCTGCGGTGCTAACCCTCAGAATCCGACATCATCTGCTCAGGCGACTATACCGCCTCAACCTGACAAAGTGACGATCATGTTGGATTGGACACCGAACACAAACCATACAGGCCTTTATGTGGCCAAAGATAAGGGATACTTTAGCAAGGAAGGATTGGATGTCCAAATTGTTCCGCCTTCAAGCCAGGGAACGGTGGAGCAACTCGTAGCCACAGGTAAGGCGGATTTTGGAATCAGTGCACAGGAACAGGTAACAGATGCTCGTGTACAAGGGTTGCCTTTAGTCTCCATTGCGACCATCTTGCAGCATAACACCTCTGGATTCGCTTCGTTAGCGAGCAAATCTATTCACACGGCCAAGGACTTTGAAGGGAAGACGTATGGTGGGTGGGGGCTCCCGTCAGAGACTGCGACCATTAAAGCATTAATGGAAAAGGAAAATGCAGATTTCAATAAAGTTAAAATGATTAACATTGGTGATGCCGACCCGGTAGCCAGCATGTCTAAGGGAGACATAGGTTTGACCTGGATCTTCTACGGCTGGGAAGGAATTCAGGCCGAAATGGCAGGAACACCTCTCAACATGATATGGCTGAAGGATATTAATCCAGCTTTAGACGATTACACCCCAGTCTTAGTAACTAGCGAAAAAATGACTCAGGACAAATCGGATGTAGTTCGCCGCTTTGAACTGGCAGTCAGTGAAGGATACCAATATGCTATTAAAAACCCGGAAGATGCAGCTAACACTCTGATCAAGAACGCGCCGGAAGCCGATCCGCAATTGATTAAGAAAAGTCAAGCGTGGCTCAGTCCTCAATATCAGGCTGACGCATCGCAATGGGGTGTCCAAAAGGCTTCAGTCTGGCACAATTATGCCCAATGGATGTTCGACCATAAGCTTCTGGATAAAATGATTGATACAGACAAGGCGTTCACAAACAATTTCTTGCCGAAGGCTTAAGATTATGACGTTAGAACTGAGAAATTTGTCCCTGTCTTATCAAGTGGGAGGGACAACTGCGCTGGATGTGTTGCTGGATATTAACTTAAAGATAGAAACTGGAACGTTTGTCTCCATAATCGGTCCTTCCGGATGCGGTAAGAGTTCAATTTGCAACTTGATTGCAGGGGTAGAAAAATCAACTGAGGGGGACATCCTGCTCGATGGTCGATCGATTCTTGGTCTTCCAGGTCAAGTGGGATATATGCCGCAAAAGGATTTGCTTTTGCCTTGGCGCACGTTGTTGAACAATGTGGCTTTGGGTAGTGATATCCGACGTGAAGACAAACGAAAGTCGAGGGAGACTGCACGAAGCTGGCTTAACCGCTTTGGTTTGGGCAAGTTTACGGAGCATTACCCACAACAGCTATCTGGCGGTATGCGGCAAAGGGGGGCGCTTTTGCGCACATTTCTCTTTGGCAAGACAACTTTGATCCTAGATGAACCTTTTGGTGCACTGGACGCTTTGACCCGACGAGAAATGCAGGAATGGCTCCTCAACGTCTGGAGTCAAACTGGCCCTACGGTTGTTTTCATTACGCATGATATTGAAGAAGCTATCCTCTTGTCGGATGAAGTAGTTGTCTTGAGTCAAAGCCCTGCCCATATTCTAGAGAGGATCACGGTTCCTTTTTCTAGGCCTCGAGATCCGGAGATCCTTCTTTCCAACGAGGCGCTTAATGTAAAAAAACGTTTACTAGACTTGCTATGTGAAAAGTCAACGGGTCATGGAAAATAATTGACATGCCCAACATCAAAGCAGAATGATTTTGAAATAGGTTCTTTCTTACTCACAAAAGAAGGGACCTGTTTTTTTTCTGTCTCAACAACCTTATTGGTTGTCTTGTCCTACCCTACCCTACCCTAGGAGTGAACCCTAAGTGAATTTTAGGGTTCACTCCTTTAAAAAATCACTTGAATTGATTTATCTGCATAAATCATTAATTAAGACCACAGAAAGGAAGGGAATCGCTTGGAAGAGATATTGAACGCAGTGGCATTGCCGTCCTGAAAGCATAAGGGAAGAGGGGATATTTAGGATGGATTGGGAAAAAATTGTAATCCACCACACGGCAAGTCCTAGGGAGGTTCGGCGCTTTGGAAGAACTGTACCAGTCGATGCGGCCATGATCAGGGAGTGGCATAAAGCCAAGGGTTGGAGTGATAACGGGTATCACTTCGTGATCCTGCCGGATGGTCGCTGCGAAGAGGGAAGGCCCTTAGATCGACCTGGAGCGCATTGTAATGTAGGGCATCGTAATTTTAACGGAATCGGGATCTGTCTCGTGGGGAATTTTAGCGAGACAGAAGTGCCAGCTGCCCAACTCGCCGGGCTGGTGAATAAAGTCGTGCAGCTTCTAGAGACCTTTAAACTGGGTATTGAGGCCGTTGAGCTGCATCGAGATGTACCTGGAGCTGCTACGGAATGCCCAGGACGGTATTTTCCAGCAGATGTTCTGAAGAAGGAATTGGAAGACAATTTTAGGTAGGGCAGCGAGGTGAAGGGGAAAGGTGAGTCGTTTCAATTATCTGAAACACGGTACCTGTCCCCTTGTTTTTTCGCCTTGTAGGAGAAATCTGTACAATCGTACTATCCAAGAGGTCTGTAACATAAATGGTAAAGAAGAACAGGCTTATGTTTACTATGTGTCCCAACATTGTGGTAGTGAAAAATCTCACTGGGGGAGAAGGATTTTATGCACGCTGGAAAGAGAATTACTGCGCTTTTAGTTTTAAGTATGTTTCTAGTGACGATCTCTCTTTATCCTGTAAGGGCACAAAGCACTTCCAGCGATAACGATAACGGCAAGAAAACTATGAATTTAGTCATTGTACTGGATCGGACGGAAAGTTTACAGCAATCCGACCCGAATAGGTTGTCTCGGGAAGCGGCTAAGTTAATCGTTGATTTGATGGTTCAAAACGGAAGTAAGCTCGGATTCGTACAATATACCGATAAGGTGACCGATCGACTGGATATCACCGATGTAAACGGGCAAGGAGAAAAAAACAGGCTTAAAGCTTACGTTGATGGGTTAGGTGTACCGAAGGGGCAAAGCACCGATATCTCATCCGGCCTTAAGGAAGGGGTTTCAATGCTTGCTGGGTTGAAGACGTTAGAAAATCCTGTCGTCATCCTCTTAACCGATGGGAAGAACGATTTCAATGGGAGTGACAGAACCCAGGATATTTCGCAGCGTGACCTGGAACAGGCTCTCGCTACAGCCAAGAACAAAGGGATTCTAGTATATACCATGGGCCTTAATGCTGATGGCTCAGTCGATAAGGATATGTTGTTGCGCATTGCTAAGGAGACCGGAGGTAAGTCGTACATCGTTGATAGGGCCAACGATCTTCCGGATATTATCAGCAACATATATACAGATGCTCTGGGCTACAAGTTATTGTCACTCGGGTCGGATCGAATCACCTTGAGTGGGAATTTTGATACCTACAATTTCGACGTGACTAATAGCAGTGTGGCAGAAGCCAATATCGTGATTTACAGGAACAAGGATGTCCAAGTTAAGTTAATGAAGCCAAATGGTACAGAGGTTTCCTGGGACAATAATAGGTTTATCGCATCCCCCTCTCGGAATTACATTTCCTATAAAATTCTAAATCCTATTAAGGGCCAATGGAAGTTAAAGGTCAAGGGAACTCGGAATGAAGCGATTAAGATTAGTCTGCTTTATAACTATGATTTAGCGCTTCAGATGGAGCAGCTTTCGTCAAGTAGTTTTAGCGGCACGGAAATCCCTGTGAAAGCAAACTTTATGCGCCAAGGGAGGGAAATTGAGGAT
>JAJYAS010000407.1 GCA_021779415.1 Bacillota bacterium | reverse complement strand
CATCGTTAATCGGTCTTTATTGATCAGGTGCAAGGTATCGGCTGTGAGGGGGCAGTGGAGGGTCACAAAATCACTTTGTCTGAGCAATTCCTCCAGGGACACAGATTGTATGTTGGGATTGTCCCAAACTTTTGGAGTTCGACTGTAAATGAGGATTTTCATCCCTAAAACCAAAGCGATTTTTATGACTTCTCGCCCGATGGCGCCACCACCGCCAATCACTCCTAGGGTTTTGTTCTGCACCTCGAAATGGGGCAGTTCCACATATTGAGTAAAATCATTAAAGTTCTTTTGTTTAACCATGACTTGTCGCTGGATTAAGGAGGAGCTGAAATTTAATATGTAGGTAATTACAAGATGAGCGACAGCTTGGGAGCTGTAGCCAGGAACATTGCAAACAGTAATATTTTTTTCCCGTGCGGCGACAATATCTATGTTGTTATAGCCGGTACCCGCTTCACAGATAAGCTTTACGGAGGGCGGGAATTGAGAGATCAAATCCCTTCCCAGAGGTAATTCTTTAGTAAGGAGAATAGTTTGATCTTTCACCCGCTCTAAGATTTGTTGATCGCTGCTTTCAGCATATTCAGTGAACGATGTAAGTTCATTAACTGGCGAAAAATCGAGTTTGTTATCAAAGTTTAGTTTAGCGGAATTAAGAAATACAGTTTTTTGCATAATGCCTCCTCATGATTCATTCTAGCTTATTTGAAGTTTAGTATAGCCTTGCTGTAACTAAAGGTCAACTCCTCTACTGGCCTGACCTTTGGGATGTGAAAAACGCTACTTTTGTGTAGCTTGTTGCTCTTTCCAAGAAGTGGCATACTCCTCAAATGTCTTTTGAACAGTTTCCCCGATTTTCTTATAAGCTGCATCGTCTAAGTTAGCAAGAGAAGTTCGGATGGACCAATCTGGACCGCCAAATCCTCCGCCGTTAAGGAGCACAATTGAGGATTCTTCAGCTAAACGAAAAAGAATGTCGGTAGGTTCATAGTTCGTTTGTAAATAGTCACAAAATTCGTCCCCGTACTTTACTTTTGCCCACACTAATAAATCAATTTGACTGTAGTAGGCAGCGTCAAACGCATCATTGCGCAACTCAAGTCTGAAGCCATCATACAATAGTTTTTGGCGATGACGGCAGATTTCTTGAGTTAACTTCTTGTAATGGTTCCCATGATCAAGCAATGCGAAGAGCGCAAATAGACCCATTTGTACTTGCTGTGGCGTGGATAAACCTGCTGTGTGATTCAGAGCAACTTGACGACTGTCAGCCACCATCCGATCAATAAAACGAAGTTGTTCAGGATGCAAAGAAATGGTTCCATATCGCTCCGCCAGCGCCTCAATTTTCTCGCGAGGTAGTTCCTTGAGCAATTGATCAAATATGTTCTTTTGTTGAATGGCGATAACTCCGAGACGCCAACCTGTAGCCCCAAAGTACTTAGAGAACGAGTAAACTCCCAACGTATTAAACGGTAATTCAGCCATGAGTGAACGGAAGTTATCGACGAAGGTTCCGTAAACATCATCCGTGATGATCATTAATTTTGGATTATATGTTTTAATGACCTCCACTAGATGTTTTTTCGAATCGTCTTTGATCGCGATAGAGGGTGGGTTGCTCGGGTTAACCACAAACAAAGCTTTGATGTTGGAATCCTTTAGTTTATCTATCTCTGAGTTCGGATATTGCCAGGTATGGTTACCTTTTTCATCCATTTCCAGAGCGTTTATTCTTACAACATCAAATTGGTAACGTGAGAGATTTGGGATCTCAAGATAGGGGGTAAAGGTGGGCACCATAAGTGCAATTTTGTCCCCGACTGACAACAAATTATTAGCGATCAGGGAGTCAAAACTATAACACATGGCTGCAGTACCACCTTCAACGGCGAATAAATCATAGTTGCCGGGTGGAGAAACGTTATTACACATTTCTTGTATAAGATAGTTATGAACGACCTGTTCGAGGTGCACGAGCATACGATCAGGGACAGGGTAGTTATCCCCAATGATCCCATCGACTAGTTCGTAGATCCAAGCATCTGGGTTGAAGTCTAGTTGCTTAGGTCCATATTCGAGGGCGTTTTTGAGTAAGGTTGCTCCTGGTGCATCAGGATGTTTTTCAAGGTAGGCCTCGAAGCGGGTTGCAATCCCTTCGATCTGGGGCATACCAGCCAGATCGCTATCTTGCCAAGTCTTGCGGGTTTCTTCAATAGCAAATTGGCCTAGAGTAAAAAAACCCTCTCGAGGCGTTGCTGCAGTCCAGTTGGGGTTACCTCTTCCCGCGTTCAGCATGGCCCAAATACTTGTATCGCCGTGTTTATTGGCGAGGCTAATCAATTTGTTTTTAAGTTCAAAGGGGCTGAGCTGCTCATAAGTCCGTTCCATTTTCCTGCGAGGGGTATTCTCGTTATTAATGAGTATCATTCCTTTCAGATCTGAACTTGGTGAATATACCAAATGTAGAGGCTTCATAAGTGTTTCTCAGTTAATAGGGCTTTCCTTAGTCTTCAATAATTTATATTAATGGTACTCTTTGCTGTACCCGAAGCATTTATACGCTTTCAGACTGCAATAAGGAATAAAACTGGAGGATAGTTTTGTGGAATTACCAAAATTCTACTGCCAAAGTTCAACTTGAAATTCTTGGGTTGAAGTGCTATTATTATTTAAACCGTTGAAGGGGAAGTAACATCGCAAAACCAACCTCACAGAGAGTCGAGTAAGGTGGAAGCTCGATAGGTAACGGAGCGAGTAAATGGGCCTCTGAGGGTGGGGCGAAAAAGCTCAGGCTTTAGTAGCTACCAACGCAAAGCCAGCGTTATTGGGCTGAGGGTGTGTTGGCACTCTGCATGAGAAGATGCCTATTTTGTGCATCGATTAAGGTGGTACAGCAGATTAACGTCTGTCCTTATTTTGGGACAGACGTATTATTTTTGTGTCCACGCTTCGTTCCATTCATGATGGTGGATAAAGGAAACTGACTTGTTGGAACGTGCAGAGAAAGAAACCCGCAAATTAGAAATTTGAGGGAGGCAATGTTTAGGATGAAAGATCTAAAATTGGCAGGACTTACTTCTGAAAAAAAGACAAGTTTAATTGAGGTCAACGGGGTAACCATAGGAGGAAAAGAGATCATTCTAATGGGCGGACCATGTGCTGTAGAATCAAGTATCCAAATGAGCCAGTCAGCTGAAACTGTAAAAAAAGCGGGAGGCAAGATCCTGCGCGGTGGAGTTTTCAAACCCCGCACTTCCCCCTATAGTTTTCAAGGTTTGGGCAGAGAGGGACTTAATTACTTGGTTCAAGCGGCTAAAGAACAGGGCCTTCTCTGTGTCACTGAAGTGATTGATGCTCAAAGTATGGATTTAGTGGTCAATAATGTCGATATAATTCAAATAGGCGCTCGTAATATGCAAAATTTCGAACTGCTGAAATTGGCTGGGAAAATCAACAAGCCTATTATCCTGAAAAGAGGCTTGTCAGCTACGATAGAAGAGTGGTTGTTGGCCGCCGAATATATTCTTGCTGCAGGCAATCCACAGGTTATCCTTTGTGAACGGGGAATTCGCACGTTTGAACCCAGTACCAGAAACACCCTAGATTTAAGCGCCGTCGGGGTAGCCAAAGAGCTTTCTCATTTACCAGTCATTGTTGACCCCAGTCATGCAGCCGGGCGAAGAGACCTGATTTCATCCTTGTCTAAGGCCGCGCTGGCAGCAGGTGCAGATGGTTTGCTCATTGAAATGCACCCTAATCCTGCTGAGGCCGTTAGCGATGGACCTCAGTCTTTGACTCCGGAACAGTTTGTTCAACTAGCGGGGGAGCTAGGGATGGTTGCGGAATCTGTCAATAGAGTTTTTGCTTATGGCAGGCAAGAGGATGGGGACACCCTAGAGTTTTTGCGTTCCCAGATTGATCGTATTGATCTAAGTATTATCGAAAATCTTGCAACCCGAATGCAGATCGTTCTAAAATTAAGTGAACAAAAACGCCTCGATCGGGTCAAAGACGCTAGTCGGGAAAAAGAAATTATGCAACGTTTAGTTAAATTAGCCACAGAGCTTGAACTTCCCTTAGAATTAGTGAAAAAGATCTATCCTTTGATCTTTGAGTTTGGAGTACAATCTCAAATCAAAAATAAACTAGCCCAAAACAAAGCCTGCCAAAAGAAGGGAGACTGCCTTTCGTGTTCCGAACAAAGGTGAAAATTATAGGATAATATAAGACAAATATGTAATCCCGTTACGCCGTTCCTTGGTGTAACGGGATTTTGTTTTGGGCGCACCCTATTGCCAAAGGGCATAAGACAGTATATAGTACGTTACAACAGTAATG
>JAJYAS010000406.1:1007-4347 GCA_021779415.1 Bacillota bacterium | reverse complement strand
CCTCTGGTATGACTATCACCTGGCGCCCATAATCCTGTTCCGGACCAACCATTCGTATTATCATTCGTATAGAACATGGGTCCTGCCATAGGGATATCGTCCCGACTCGTAGACATGGTGAGTGTTCCAGCGGTAAATGTATTACCCGTATTGGTCGCTGAATCTGTAAACAAGGCGTATGTGGCTCCGCCAATCAGTAAGCTAGCTGCCATCACCCCAGCAGGAATGATCGCAAGTAATTTTTTCTTCATCAAATTTTTCCCTCCAAAAAAATATGTCATGTTGATAATTAAAAGTTCTTTTTAGAAGAGGGTAGAATTACTCCACCCTCACTTAAAGTTTATCAATTATTGCCAAGCATTAGGGCCGTCACCAGCAGAATTTCTGTTATTACGAGATTGAACTGCGTCTACTTTAACATTAAAGCTTCCAGTTGCGGATTGATAAGAATTGTCTGCAGCAAGGGGAAGGCTATAGTCGACATTGAACGTTGTTTCGGCGCCTGGCGCCAGCTCAACCACCTTATTGTCTAAAGTTAAGGTCATAGGAGTGCTTCCACCGAATAAGCCACCTGTTTTAGTGCCATTAGTTTCATCCTGGTCAATTTTAACCCACTCACTTAAGTTACCATCGTTTTTTACAGTCATGGTCAGTGTTTTGCCATCGCCAGGAGCGATTTTGCCGGCATTAACTTCTTGAGATGAAAGAGTTCCGTTTGTGATGTCACTAACTATTACAGTTCCTGCGGTAAAGGTGTTTCCCGTGTTTGTTGCCGTGCCAGTGAACAATGCGAAGGATCCTGCTGCCATGATTGCAGCGCCTGCTGTGGTAGTTACGAGGGCCATTGCGAGTTTTTTCTTGATACTCATTTTAATACCTCTCCCTTTTTCTTCCCCTTTTTGGGGTAATTTTTATTTGAACCTCTCATGCGCTTAACGAATGGATTTACTCCTCCTCTTCGTCTGCTGAGAAGCGTTCAAACCATTGAACAACAAAATACCTTCTAGACCTTTGTGACACTCTTCATGGTGGCTTCTGATGTCGAATTAGCTAAATCGGTCTTTGCATCTGCTGTGTCTAGCTTCATAATCTCGCGGAACAGACTAAACATAGTGCTGAGAATCAACAACGCTCCGGGCACAATAATAAGCAGAATAATTCCCACCTTTGATTTCATAAAATTCAGGTAATAACCAAGATAGGGAATCGTGATATTGTCGTATTGAGCCACTACATTACCGGCAGGAACTACACTTGGGTCGGCAGAATCGTTGGCGTCGCCTTTTGTCTGAAAAGCAGGAGCCCCGTCTTGAGTCTTAACCTTTACTATCCTGTGGGTAATCAGCATCTTCGGGTCATCTGCTGCTTTAAATGTGATTACATCGCCTACTTTGAGGCTATTGACTTTAACGCCCGGTTTGTCAAAGATCACTGACCCAGTACGGATGCCTGGCTCCATCGAGCCGGAAAGCACTTCATACATCTGTAGTCCGAATGCTTTCGGTATACCGTACATTCTAGAAGTGACTGCAATGTAAACAGTCAGAATCAGGAGTACTGCTAGACCCACCGTAACCAAGTTACCACTCCACTTAAGTACATTTTTCATGGTTAACTAAGCCTCACTTCCTTAAAATAAGCGAACTTGCATTTTCAATAGCAGGAAATGTAGAACAATAATGATTGTTATCCGAAGTCCACCGATATTTCATATTATCCGTTTTTTCGGTCATCTTTTCTTCAGTCAATCGGGTACCTTTTTCTGGTTCAATAGACCACTTAATCATTCTACTTTGGTGGAATATGTACTCAACTAAAGTAGAATAGCGGGTATACTTGGTCGGGTACTCGCAGAAACATGAATCTGGAAAGTGGGCAAACTAAAAAAGGAGGCCTTGCGTCCAAGACGTATTTGAACTTTATCTCTTCCATATCCATCAGCCCGCATATTACATTTATTAATGCTAAACAGAGTAGGGAGGGGTAACCCCTCCCTACTCGCATGTCATAAAACTTATACTTACCAATTCCTGGCCTCTTGTTTCAAATAAATACAACAATCCGCCGGAGCACAATTCGACATTTACCTTTTCTGCAGCCTCCCTGGCATGATAAGGTGTATCGGCAGCTACGATAACAATCGCATCGCCAAACTGAAAAACTTTGGTATCGTTTAAGACCGGTCTGTCCCAACCATCGCCTTTATTGGTCGGGAACGTAATAAGGCACAACTCTTATACGCAAGGGTGACCAGGTCTTAAAAATGAATCTACCAGTTATGCAATTTATCATAGGACTTCGGGGCACTTCAAAAATCAATAGAAAAGAACTAAAAGACCGAGGTTACCCCCCGGTCCTTTAGCGGCTTACCTTGTCAAAAAAAAAGGTTGCCCTCCCTACTGTTCATCTTTCATATCCTCAAACAGCTTCTGAATCGCCCGTTTCTCAATCCTAGATACATAAGAACGCGAAATCCCCAGCTTCCTGGCAATCTCCCGCTGGGTGCTACGGTTTTCCCGTGATATCCCGTAGCGCAGTTCTAAAACCAACCGTTCCCGTTTGGGCAGGCGGTTTACTTTTTCCCTCAGGTGTTTTTGCTCAAAGAAGCTTTCTACGGTGTCAGATACCGCGTCAGCCTCGGTGCCAAGGACGTCAATTAAGGTTATTTCGTTACCTTCCTTGTCCACCCCTATTGGGTCATAAATGTAAACCTCTCCCCGGCTTTTCTTTAAGGTCCGCAAATGCATCAGGATCTCGTTTTCGATGTCAAAGGTGTGCGTTAAAAAGTGGATATTTCTATATTATCACTGTCATACCTAATTTCACGGATCAATAACCGAATCAAGTGTTTTTTATCTTCAAACCCGAAGTCATCTGTTGGTCTTCCAATATACCTAGCCATAGCCTCTCGTATCCTGTCTCGTCGTGTTCCTTGTAATTCACGTTGGGCTTGGTTATTGAGTGTCTCGGCTAATTGTCCTTTCAGTGTCTCTATTTCTCTATTGCTCTCCATAAGTGCCCCATTAATCTCGTCTTGACTTATTCCTACCATATGCCCCGAGACTACAGACTTAATGAATTGTTTTCTAGCTATTTCTTTTTTTTCAATAGCTTTTTCTATCCGTTCCCTTTCCTGAAAAATCCGTTTTTCTATATCCGTGGAATTATAATTATCGTCGATTGGATTATTTGCATTTCTGATCTCGTCGAGAACCCGGTTCCACACGATCTCATCGAGAACAGAGCATTTAACCCGCGCCCCGCACCCGTGGTTTTTAGCCCCGGCCGTATTTTTCACGTCTGTGTATTCAAAAATATATGTACCCCAGTTTTTGGCGTT
>JAJYAS010000406.1:0-997 GCA_021779415.1 Bacillota bacterium | reverse complement strand
GTGTTACCGCAGCGCATACACCTAACTAAACCAGACAACAGGTATTGATTTTTCGATGTTCCGGCCCACCGCTGCCTGGAGACCCCAAGTAACTTTTGAGCATACTCGAATTGGCTCTTTTCGATTATTACCGGGCACTCCACGCGAATCCATTCCTCCGGTGGTCTTATAGATACATGAAATTCCTGGCCGAATCGGCGGCCTAACGACCCACGGGAATCCCACCGATTTTGATAGAATTCCCCGATGTAGGTTTTGCTCATCAGTATTTGCCTGACTACCTGCCTATGCCAAGTCACATTTCCCTTTTTTGTTGGGATACCTTGCTCAGTAAGATGTTTTGCGATACCGTTTATTCCTTTAAACCCGTTCTGCTTGCCCGTGAAAGCGTCAAATATAAATCGAACAATCTCAGCCTCTGATTCGTTTATAACCATCTGATTCAAGACCTTATCAAATTCATAACCAAAGACGTGATAATTTTTGACCACTTGACCTTTCAATGCTTTAGTTTTCCGTCCGTTCGACATTCGTTCGTTAATTTTGGCCTTTTCAAACTCGGCGATTGCGCCTCTCATTTGAAAAAACATCTTTCCTTCCGGCGTGTTTTGGTAATCCCCAACGACAAATGAGAGACCTTTTTTAGAAAACTCCGCGTCTAATATAAGTTGATGGACCAGATTTCTTGCAAGACGATCTAAATCGTAACAAAAAACATGATCCACCATTCCATTTTTAAAGTCCTGTCTTAACTTTGTCAAATTCGGGCGTTCTAGGTACTCACCACTATAACCATCATCAGTGTATTCAAGAAACTCGATATCTTGCCCACTAAAATCCTTGCTAGCCACCCTTTTACATTCTCTTAATTGGTGTTCTAGGCTGAAACCGTGTTTAGCTTGCTCCTCGGTGCTCACTCTTGTATATATTCCTATTATTGGCATCCTTTTTCACCTTTTTTTGTTCTTCTTTCAGGGCTTTAAAAATGGAATGGTGG
>JAJYAS010000405.1 GCA_021779415.1 Bacillota bacterium | reverse complement strand
TTTTTACTCCATTCTGATTTCAATGCCCCTAACTTCGGATAATTGCCTATGAATAACGGGAAGTTCACAATACCCCTAGGTGTAGAGAAGATTGGTAGCTTCCTAGAGACTAACTAAATGGGAGTTTAACGAACTAAATAATATTCCAGGTGCACAACTATCGATAGGTATTGGGGCAAGTTTGAATGGCTCGGGATTATTAAGATAAATTTAATCTTTTGAAGTTTTTCCCAGCAGAGTTTGCTATGTGACAATTTTATACACAAAGTGCACTATTAGGGTGATATACTTGTACATAGCAAAATAGATGAAGGGGTGAACCGCGTTATGTCACTGAGGAGAAAATTTACAAATATTATATTAATTCTCACAACTATCTTTACTTTATCCTTTCCTACAGTAACCTTAGCAAACACATCTCCGGCAGTAATAAGATTGGCTGGTTTTGATCGTTATGAAACGGCGTCTCAAATTGCTAAATCCGGATGGGCACAATCTGATTATGCAATTATAGCTTTTGGCGAAAATTATCCCGATGCTCTATCTTCAGCACCATTAGCCAAAAAATACAATGCTCCAATTTTATTAACAACTTCTAGTAACTTACCAAGCACAACGAAACAAACATTAATAGATTTACAAGTAAAAAATGTATTTTTAATCGGTGGTACTGGGGTCATATATGCATCTGTAGAGTCTGAAATACAAACAATGGGAATTAATACAACACGTATTTTTGGAAATGACAAATATGATACTGCTATAAAAGTAGCTCAACAAATCACTACTACTCCTTCAACAATATTTGTCGTTACGGGTGAAGATTATCCCGATGCATTATCTGTAGCATCAATTGCTTCAATAAAGCAAGTTCCTATTATTTTAGTACCAAACGATTCAATCCCCGATTCCGTTAAGAATTATATTTTTAGTATTAATGTTAGTAAAACCTATGTAATAGGATATTCGGATATTATTAGTGATAATGTTTTTAAACAATTTCCTAATGCCGAACGTATTTTGGGATCCGATAAATATGCGAGAAATATTGCTGTGAATCAATTATTTAATAGTGACTTTAAATCCGAAAATATCTGTGTTGCAACGGGTGAAGGCTTCGCAGATGCACTAACTAGCACGGCTTATAGTGCTAAAATATCGGAACCTATTATTCTCATTAATAATGACTCTCCAACCAATACAAAAGGTTATTATCAACAAAGATTATCAAATGCAAGTAATGTTTATGTATTTGGAGGAACGGGGATTATTCCAGATAGCGTGATGCAAAATTTGAACACATACAACGCTTCTAATGGAGATACTGTTTCCCCAATAGGAGTGAGATTAAACAAAAGCAGTATAACCATAGGAGTAAGAGGAAGCGAAACTCTATCAGCAACGCTTGACATGCCTAACGTTGCAGGTGGCCAAGTAGCCGGAAATAGTAATGATGTAACTTGGACGTCAAGCAACCCTGCTGTTGCAACAGTAAGCCTTGGTAGAGTATTAGGCATCAGCCCTGGAACAGCGGTTATTACAGTTACAACTAAGGATGGAAGTAAGACAGCTACTTGCACAGTTACTGTGTGTGATCAGTATGTTAATGGGAATTACATTACTATCAATTTGAGTCATCTTACAAAAACTGGGGCGACTACAGCGACATTTAAATACCAAATACTTGATAAAACCGGTACAGACATTACTCAATCAATTCCAGTTTCACAGATTTCTGCGGTTGCATCTATTAATGCACCTGTATCCTTAAATCCATCACAAGGAATAGGTACAATAACATTTAAATCTCCTTCTGATATCGATAAACCAATTATTATTACACTAGTTGACTTAGAATCAGGCATAGTTGTAAGTTTAGATTCAACTTCAAGCTCCGGAACTTCAAGTGCAAGTGGAAGCCCAATTCCGAGCACAATCTCAAGTGGAACTTCGAGTAAAAATACAGATTCAAAGGTCAGTAAGATTACTATAAATTCAACTAAAATAGGTTTTGATGTTCCTAATGATGAAAATCTTAAGATTGGATATGCAACATTCATTGTATACGATCAACATGGGAATGATATTACAACCTCTAATCTTACAAAGAATTTGACTTTTAAAACTGATGTTGGCACAATTACAATTGCAATCAAGGGGTTACTTAAGATTGCGCTAAATTCTAATATTGACCCTACAACACTTACAAGCATGATAATAACCGGTACCGATCAGGCTACCGGAGTTTCAACAAGTGCCACTTTAACAGTGATACCTCATGCTATGGAAATAATCTCGCAATAAAACAACAATAATATTCATACTGACTCAAAAAAGAGGGCTTTAACAGCTCTCTTTTTAAAATTAAATAAAAGTACAATGGAATTTTCAATTAACCAGAGCTGATAAGACTTAATCGCATGAGGATTGTGATCCCGATAGAAACAAGAAAGAACAATTGGACTGGTTAGTGGCTTTTATTCCTTTTTTTAGGAACCAAAACCTTCTCATTTGGTGCATTATATTTTAATTGGAATAGGTAGGTGCTCTCACCTTCACAGTTTAATGTTTATATGCCTGAATTGTTAAAAACCGGAGGTTTTTTAATGCTTAAGGGTATACTAATTTTGAATTAAGGAGGATTAATATATGAGTAAGTTAACCTATGAGGAAATTTTCGGTCGGCTTGTAAAAGCCTCTTATCATGGGAACCTCCAAGAGGAAATTGATAATATAGAGTCTACAGGAGATGAATATACTAAAAAATACGTTCAATATGCATTGGGTAAGGGGGACCCGGATAAAGTTGTCTTCCAAGTCAAAGAGTGTGAAGGAAAATGCTCAGAGGAGGAGCACAACTGTGAGGCTGCTTGCTTGTTCAATGCTGTGGTTCGAGACATGGAAGGAAGAGTTATCATCCAAGATCGTAACTGTACACATTGCGGCCAATGTATAGAAACGTGTTCTCTCGACACTCTCATTGATAAAAAAGAATTTATCCCTCTTGTGGATCTGTTAAAATCCAGAGAAGTACCTGTCTTTGCTATTGTAGCACCTGCAATTATTGGTCAGTTCGGGGCAGATGTTACAATGGGTCAACTTCGTATAGCTCTTAAACATCTCGGCTTCTATGGGATGGTCGAGGTTGCTTTATTCGCAGATATTCTAAGTCTTAAAGAAGCTTTAGAATTTGATATTCATGTTAAAACAGATAAAGACTTCGTTCTAACGAGCTGTTGCTGCCCGATCTGGGTCAGCATGGTTAAGAAGGTCTATAACAATTTAGTTACGCATATATCTCCTTCCGTTTCCCCAATGGTAGCCTGTGGTCGAGGGATTAAACGACTTCATCCTAGTGCAAGGGTCGTATTTATAGGCCCCTGTATCGCCAAGAAAGCCGAGGCCAAAGAGGAAGATATTCGAGATGCCGTCGAAGCGGTGTTAACCTTTCATGAACTTAAGCAAATTTTCGAAGCCACAGGAATTAATCCTTCTGAAATGAGTGATGTATCAAGCGAACATTCTTCAACAGGTGGGCGAATTTATGCTCGAACAGGAGGAGTATCTAAATCGATATCGGACACTCTCAACCGTCTGAGACCTGAGAAACCCGTTAAAATAAGAGCAGTTCAAGCCAATGGAATTAAGGAATGTAAAGAGCTCCTCCGCTCCATTATGGAAAATGATATCACGGCAAATTTCTATGAGGGAATGGGATGTGTTGGTGGCTGTGTCGGAGGACCGAAGGCCCTGCTCAAAATTGAGGAAGGCACTGGACGCGTTAACGAATATGGCAATGAGGCTCAAGCACTTACAGGTGCTGATAATTTTTATGTCCTTGAATTACTCAAACAGTTAGGTATTGATAATGTAGATGAGTTACTCGAAGGGGAGGCTGCTGCCATCTTCCAGCGGGAATTTTCATGACGACCCTTATTATTCAGAAACTCAGCTCTGATTTTTAAAAATGCAACACTGTCTGTTCTCTTGGCTACCAGAGATTAAGATGGTGGCGGCGAGAGCATCTTCTTAATGGCCTTGCAGGGCCAACTTTTACTTGGTCTTGTGGTGGTTCTACAAACTCGATCTTGGTTAGAAGCTCAATGGAGAACCAATTACTGCAATTGGAGGTTCAGGACAAGGGGCTGATACTGCAGTAATAATAAATCCGTCACATGCAAGTAGTATATTTGAAACGAAAATTCATGAAATAATATGTAAGCCATCCTGTTATTAATCTATAGAAAGCCTTGAAAACATGATGGACTCATACATCCTTGCATACTCTGGTCAATTGGCAGCCCCATCGAGGACAGATATCCTTATTTCATGCTCCGTCACCATGACCGAT
>JAJYAS010000404.1 GCA_021779415.1 Bacillota bacterium | reverse complement strand
TTTTCAAGAATGAGTTCTCTGGATAAAACATGGTTGGGATGTTCCATGAACAAAGTCAATAATTCGAATTCTTTTTTTGTCAAGCTCACTGCTTGTCCCGCAAAATAGACTTGATAGGCCTGAGAATCCAATTCCAGTTCTCGAAATTTAAAGCGTCCTTCGATTGGAACAGGTGGATTTTTACGCCGCAACACCGCTCGAATTCGAGCCATTAATTCATCCATTGCAAACGGTTTTGTGAGATAATCATCAGCCCCCAGATCTAAGCCAAATACTTTATCTTGTACTTCGTCTTTGGCGGTCAGAAGCAAGATAGGAGTATTCTTAAGCGCTCGAATTTGTTTGCAAACGTCATATCCATTCAGAAAGGGCAACATGATATCTAAGAGAATCACGTCCCATTCATCTTTCAAGGCCATATCGAGTCCAACCCTGCCATCCCCTGCAAGTCTCACACTGTGACCCTGATGTTCTAATTCTAGGACAATGACTTTAGCAATAGCGCAATCATCTTCAATCAACAATATAGTCAGAGGTGCCTCCACGATCATAGTTTCACCCTTCTTCATCTTCTTTTATTGCTTATAATTTGACTTAAAGTATAACACTCGTTACGCTATAATGCCTTTTTATACTTCAGGTAAAATTATATCTTTTTCAATAACCTACTTCATTAAATATGGATTAAAGTTACTTAGTAACTCATTTTTACTTTAATCCATATTTAATCTCCTATTCAGGAACAGTTAATCTACCCAGGGTATGATATTCTCAGGGTCAAAGGTGGCCCAAAACATTGGAGGTAAATCATCATGAAAAAATCACTCTTCCTTACCACAGGTACATTTGCTCTAGCCGGTGCAATGGCCGGTCTGGGAGCCTTCGGTGGCATGGCTTTTGCGTCTACACCAGCCCCAGTGGCAACACCTACTGCGATTGTTCAACCTGCTACTCCTGTTGTAGCACCGACTACTCAAGTCAAACCTGATACCGAAAAGCCCTCGCTGGGAGAATCCGCCAGTTCGAGTCTAGAGACCGACAACGTCAATTACAAAGAGCAAGGGGATCATCAAGGTAACAATGGCGTCGCAGAAACCAATTCGGGAACTGCAGAGAAAAATTCCACCGTAGAAACTTCGTCCGGTCCTGATACAGACAACCTCAACGTTCAACAATAATCTCAAGTTGATTATTAAATTGAATTCCGCTACAAAAGTTAAAACCCTTATACTATTAACACTATTCACATTATGCAACAAGCGAAGCCCCGTTTAGTGGTGGCCTCGCTTGTTTTATTATCCCACATTTACACTCTGCCGTTTTCTGCGAGCAAAACCAAGGATACCTGGAAGAATAGATATAAAAATGATCGCAAAAATCACGAGTGTAAAGTTATTCCTAACGATCGGCAGATTCCCAAAGAAGTATCCCCCAAAGACGACTGTAATAACCCACCCTAACCCTCCGATCAAATTATACGCCAGAAAACGCCAATAACTCATGACCCCTATCCCTGCCACAAAGGGCGCAAAGGTACGAATAACCGGAATAAATCGGGCGATTACGATGGTTTTGCCCCCATGCTTAAGATAGAATTGCTCCGTCTGTTTTAAATGCTCTTGATTCAAAAACCGAGCATTGTCTTTCTTAAACACACTCGGACCTATAAAATGTCCTATTTGATAATTAAGTGTATCCCCTAAAATAGCCGCAACCCCGAGGATAAGAACCACCCCTTGTAAACTTAAAAAACCACTCGCAGCAAAGGCGCCTGCCACAAAAAGCAAAGAATCACCTGGTAAAAATGGAGTAATGACAAAACCTGTTTCCGCAAAAACTATCAGAAAAAGAATTAGATACGTCCACATTCCGTAACTTTGAATAACTGCACCCATATTTTTATCAAGATGTAAGAAAAGGTCGAGTAATGTATTAATCATCATGGTTTCCTCCCTATAAATTGCGTTCATAATCTCTCAAACAATAAGACGTACGAACCTTGCCGAAAGTTCGCAAACTGACATATAAATTTTATCAACTAATAAATAATAAGTACTAAAGCCCCCGCATTTTGAACTGCCCCCTGTCAAGTAGACAGTGGAAATAAAAAAAGACTTTTAATGAATAGAACGTAATAGATTCAACCTCAGGTTACGACGCTCGGCGCTGGCCAGAAGGAACATTTGTCCTCTGCGGAGGAAAATGTCCCTTCTGGCCTTAAGCTTGTTACATGCGCTGTTGTCCATGGGATGCCAGCGAGCATATCCTCGGCCGTCGGCCCTGCGGTATCCCTCGTGGCACCCGGACAACTAACCCGAGAGTTCGTTCAATTAACTTTGTTATTTTGGGTACGTTTTAATTCTTCTGACACCAATCAATTAATTATGGTTGGTGTCATTTTCTATGCTACTGAACGTAGGTATTGCCTGTATTCCAAAGGCGTCATACAGTTTAACCTCTTCTGATATCGATGTTTATTGTAATAATCTATATACTCTATAACTGCCGATTCCAACTCTTCATATGTGTTGAATTTATTGAGATAGTACATTTCGGATTTCATCATTCCCCAAAATGATTCCATCGGACCATTATCAATGCACCTAGATACCCTTGACATGCTCTGTGTCATTCCTGCATCTTCCAGTTTCTTCTTAAATTGCTTATTTGTATATTGGAAACCACGGTCACTATGAAAGATTGGTTTAGCAGCTAGGTATGTCTTGTGTGCTATATCAAACGTTCTAAAAACAAGTTCATTGTTATTGGAATGTCCGACCACAAAAGAAACAATACTTTTATCTGCCAAATCAAGGATTGCACTAAGATACGCCTTGCTTTGAAGGCCATACTTCATTTCAGTAACGTCAGTAAGCCATTTTGTACCGAATTCGTTGGCTTCAAACTCTCTGTTTAAGACATTTTCTGCCGTAATTTCAGGCGTTGATTTGATATAATTCTTTCGCTTTCTGCGGCATACAGATTTGAGATTTAAGATATGCATGAGTCTGTAGATCCGTTTATGATTAACCTTAAGATTATGTTCTCGGTTTAGTTTGATTGTCATCTGGCGGTATCCAAGGATTCCATTCCTTTCTTCGTAGGCATTCTTAATCTTTGAAAGCAGTTCTATGTTAAATTTCTCGTTATCGCTTTCTTTCCTGTTTAGCCATTTATAATACGAAGAACGTTGTATACCCATGATTTTACAAAGTTCACTTATGGGATATGATTCTGTTTCATTCAGATCACGTATTGCCAGATATATAGTTTCATATCTTACCTGGCTTAGAACCGTCTCCTTTCTATCTCGTCCAGCTTTTTTAGTAAATCGATCTCCATCTGCTTTCTTCTGTTCTCAGCCTCTAGTAGCTTGTTCTGTGCCCTTAGTTTCTCTACTTCGGACATCTCATCTTCAGATTTTCTTTTCCCACGTCTATCCTGAAGTACACCTACACCATCTCTTAAGTATTTATTTGTCCAGGAATAAACTTGCTGATACGATACCTGAAATCTCTGTGCTGTTTCGGCATAATTATTTTGATGTTCGATGCAGTATTTAACTATTTCAACTCTTTCATCATAGGTGGTTACTCGTCCTTTAGTCATGATCGGCGTTCCTCCTGCTCCAGAAGTCTTCAACTTCTCATGACCATTATATTTCAAAATCCAGTTGCGCAACTGGCAAGTTGATTTAATGCCGTATTTTTTACATATTTCCATGTGAGAACCGCCACCAGCCAAATAATCTTTGACAGCTGTAGTCTTTAATTCTGCGGAATAGGCAGTATGCCTGGATGTATTAAGCAGGCCATTTGGTCCTAATGACTGATACGTTTGAAGCCACTGTCTAATGGATTGTTTGCAAACATTTAGCTGAATGGCTAAATGATTAAGTGAGTCTTCCCCACGAAGATATTTTTCAATAGCTGATATCTTTTCTAGTTCTGATATTTTCGCTTTAGGGGACATAAAAAAGCTCCTCCTTGTAATACACAGTTTTATTATTTAAACTGTCTACCACAAGGGGAGCATACCATTTTCCGCAGGGGCTTCATACTCATAAACAACACAAGTGGGAGAAAAAAACGCTAAGTTATTCCGAAATTAAGCCTGTAATATTCATTTAGCAAATCATCTAGCCTTTGACTTAGCGCGACGACTTGTGGAGAGTCAAAGTTTTCATTAAATGAGAACTTGTTCAGAATTCTACGCTCTTCTTCAATGCGTTGTAATAACTCCTTCGTCTTCCCCGTCTCCATCTAGAACTCACTCTCCACTTCTTTTTCGTGATTACAGATTGCGCATTTCTTCCACTGCCGGACGATGAGAGAGCTTCGTGGTCCCCATG
>JAJYAS010000403.1 GCA_021779415.1 Bacillota bacterium | reverse complement strand
AGGTACCCTGGACATATTTTCTACTCCTGCCGCAACAACAACATCCATGTCCCCTGCTAAGATGGCTTGGGCCGCAAAATGTACCGCTTGTTGACTAGAGCCGCACTGCCGATCAATTGTGAGGCCAGGAACATGTGGAGGATAATCCGCAATAAGTGCTGCCTGCCGTCCAATACAAAACCCTTGCTCTCCTACTTGTGAGACACACCCCATCAGCACATCCTCGACCAAGGCAGAATCAACTCCTGCACGTTTAACCACCTCTCTTAGGACTAAGCCAGCTAGATCTTCCGAGCGGAGTTGACTTAATAACCCATTCCTCCGACCAACAGGAGTTCTCACGGCTTCAACGATGACTACTTCTTCTCTCATAGTTTTAACCCACCCTTCTTCGAATTGCTAAAGCGATTATTTTACAACTCTGAATTTTCTGTTACTTAAGGTTATAACATTGCAAATACCATGCCACCTCTGCTTAGTCTACTACTCTTAAGCGGTTCTACCATAAAATGAAGCCATTCCCCCCTCTTTTCACGACTTCAAATTTGTCCTGAATGACGGACAGTTGACAACACAATGGACACTTTTATTCTCTCTTTAACCTTCGAAAATACGGAATACTTGGCCCTTGGAGATTGGCATCTAAATTGCAATATTCTGGATAGATAAACTCAAAAAATAAGGGGGTAACTACATTTGGATTTCGCATTATCAGAAGAACAAAGAGCCTTTCAAAGCCTAGCCTACAAATTTGCGCTTAAAGAGTTTACACCGATTGCCAAAGAATGCGACCGTGAGGAGAAATATCCCAGAGAGATCTGGCAAAAGGCCTGTGAAGCAGGGCTGGTTGGAATTGCAATTCCTGAGGAATACGGAGGACCAGGCGCTGGTTGGATGGAAACTGCTTTAATTACAGAACAGCTATCTAGGGTCGATTTAGGACTTGGCTTAGCCGCTGTCGCCGCAACCTTTGGCGCCGAAAATATTATTAATTATGGCAGCGAAGAACAAAAGAAAACCTATCTTCCTATGTTGCCTGCTGGGCAAGCAGTCTTCGCTGGCGCTTACACCGAGCCCAATGCTGGAAGCGATGTGGCAGGGACTTCGACCCGAGCGACTAAAGACGGGACGGACTACGTCATTAACGGCAGTAAGACGTTTATCACGAACGGAACAATTTGTGACTATATGGTCGCTTTATGCGTAACAAACCCTGACGCCCCTAAGAAAACACAGCGCCATAGCTTAATCATCGTGGATGCAAAACTTCCAGGAATTACACGGATGAAAATTCACGGGAAGATGGGTATTCGGGCTTCAGATACGGCAGAAATCACGTTCGAAGATGTGAGAGTGCCTCAAAAAAACCTAGTGGGGATAGAAGGTAATGGCTTCCACCAACTCATGCATTTTTTTGATCAGACGCGTATTATGGTTGCCTCACAAGGACTTGGTCTAGCACAAGGAGCTTTAGATTTAGCTCTAAAATATGTTCAAGAGCGTAAAACCTTCGGGATTCCCCTAGCTGCAAACCAAGGTATTCAGTTTCAATTGGCCGAGATGGCGACCCGTATTGAATTGGCCCGCAACATCATCTATAAGGCCGCTTGGAAAGCCGACAATGGTCAGTTGGACCCTGCCCTTAACGCTATGGCTAAATTCTATGCCGGAGAAACAGCCGTCTGGGTAACTGACAAAGCTCTCCAAATGCACGGTGGTTATGGCTATATTGACGAGTACGATATCCAACGTTTTTATAGAGATGCTAAAATCTTAGAGATTTACGAAGGAGCTAAAGAAATCGAGAAAATAACGATTGCTAAACGTCTTTTTTAGGACAGCAGAATAGGGAAAATTTAATATTATACTCACACAAAATTAAAGTGAGCTATTGTTAGCTTAAAACACAATAGCTCACTTTAATTTGCATTGTGAATGTTCCGTGTGATGAGGAAAGATTTAGAGCTCCTTTCTCAGCCTGGGATCAAGAAAATCCCTCAAACTGTCGCCGATGAAGTTGGTTCCCACTGCCATGGTTAGAATAGCCAAACCAGGAAAGGTCCCAATCCACCAATAGTTAAAATTCAAAACACCATCTGCCACCATTGCTCCCCATTCCGGTGTAGGTGGTGGAGAACCTAGGCCCAAAAAGCTCAAACCTGAGAAAAGAAGAATAGCATTGCCAAAATCCAGAGTAGCCAAAACCAAGACCGGGCCTATACTATTGGGCATGATCTCATTAAAAAATATTCTAAAATGGGAGGCCCCCAGGGATTTGGCCGCTTCCACATACTCATTCTCTTTGTTGGCAATAACCATACTGCGCATAACTCGAGCATAATTGGGCCACCAAATAATTACCATAGCCAGTAAGGTATTGTAAAGACTTGGGCCTAATGCAGCAGCAATAGTCATAGCCAAAATAATTCCCGGGAAAGCCATGACCATTTCTGAGACTCGCATCATGATTTCATCGGTTAGTCCACCAAGATAGCCTGCAATACCGCCATAAATCATTCCCATAAATGATGCCAGGATAATTGTAGCTAATCCGGCGATAAGTGAGATCCTGCTACCTATCAGCACCCGACTGAAAACATCTCGACCAATGCTGTCCGTCCCAAACCAATGTAGACTGCTTGGCGCTTGAAAGCGGTTTGCCAAGTCTTGTCCTAAATAACTATATGGGGTAATTAAGGGAGCAACTATAGCAATAATAATCCACAGGATACAAACAATTATCCCCATTGAGAATAAAACGTTGTTTTTCATGATTCGCTGCAGCATTTTAATGATACCTCACTCTGGGGTCAAGAATTCCATATAGAATGTCTACGAGAAGATTAATAACAACATAATTAATGGAAATCAAGATAGAAACCCCGATGATAGCAGGAAAATCTAAGTTTCCTGCTGCCTTATAGGCATATTGCCCAATACCGGGCCAAGCAAATATTGTTTCTACTAAAACCATCCCTCCCAAGAGATTTCCGAAACCTATACCAATAACAGTCACGACCGGTATTAACGCATTGCCTAAGGCATGACTCATAATAATCATTTTTTCGGTCAGACCTTTTGCCCTTGCAGTACGGATGAAGTCCAACGACATAACTTCTAATAAACTTGAACGAGTAGTACGGGTAATCAAACCCATGGTAAACGAGCCCAACACAAGACCCGGTAAAAACAAATGTTGCAGTGCATCCACCGCAAGGCTCCAATCACCTGCCCAAAGAGCATCAATAACATAAAAGTTAGTGACCGCAACTGGCGGGGCTAAATGAGGACTTATTCTACCAGGCCCAGGTGCTATCCCCAACTTGACATAAAAAAGCAGCAAAAACATAAGTCCTAACCAGAAACTAGGCACAGATACCCCTAAAACAGAAATTCCTCTTATTATCTGATCCATAGCGCTATTTCGTTTAATGGCAGAAATGATACCGAAGAGCATTCCAAAAAATATGGCAATGACAATAGAAAAGACTGCTAATTCAATGGTTGCTGGGTAATACTTTTTCAAGTCATCCATCACAGGCCGCTGGGTTCTGATAGATGTGCCCAGATCTCCCTTTACTAAATTACCTACATAAATAAAGTACTGGGTGTACAAAGGTTTATCCAAGCCCCATTTAGCTTTAAAAGTATCGACCATCTCCTGGTTATCGATATTCCTCTGGCTTAAATTGGCCAAAACAGGGTCACTGGGTACAGAGTGGGAAATGACAAATACAACTAACGAAACTCCAATGACTAGGAACGCTAAGAATAGTAATCTTCTGGCTGTATATTTTAGAAGTCCCAACGTTCATTTCTCCTCCTTAAGGCCTTTTGGATAAAAGACATATTCCGTGTAGTCGCCTCCATACTCAAGGCCGATGAAGGGCAGGTGACATCATAGGCACCTGCCCTTTTGGCAACTATTTTGCAGAAACATCTTTCAGATTAATTTTATAGGGATCAATATAGTCAGTGCCTTGGATGTTATCACGGGTTGCGTAATGACGAGCATGCTGTAACAAGACATCAAACGCGCTATCTTCGTCCATCATCGTTTGAATTTCTTCGAGGTCCTTGACGCGGGTAGCTTTGTCAACCTCAACCGCAGCCTTTTTACCCAATGCAGCTAATTTCGGATTCATTTCGGCAGTCCAATTGGCACGGAGACCCACTGAGTTGCCGGGCAAGAATGCCAGTTGGGTGTTCGGATCTGGATAGTCTGGGCCCCAATACCAAAGCGAAAGAGCTTGGGTCCCTTTACGATAAGGGTCAAGAGCCACCATAATATCCGAAGGTTTGATTTCGGTTTCAATGCCAATTTGGAGCAGATCATTTTGGATCTTTTGAGCA
>JAJYAS010000402.1 GCA_021779415.1 Bacillota bacterium | reverse complement strand
TTCAGTCTTCTTTTTGCGACTGAGGATCAAAAAGAAGGTATGAAAGCGTTTCTGGAAAAACGCCCGGCAAAATTCCAAGGACGTTAGAGTTCGGAATACGCACAATGTCTGATAACTTGATTATAAGAAAAGGAGAATGACTATGAGAACAAGAGCTCAGTATATTGAGGGTTTAAGTAAGATGAACAAGAATCTCTATTTCAATGGAGGAATGATTGATAGGTTAGATCCACTTCAAGAAGGTGCACTTAATGTCATGGGCTTAACGTTTGATGCGGTTTGGGATCCCGCCAGTAAGGATCTTTGCACAGCTACGTCTCACATCACTGGGGAAACTATCAATCGCTTTAACCACATTCACCAAAATGCAGATGACTTGCACAAGAAGCAAGACATGACGCGTTTCTTAGTGAACAAGGTTGGGCAGTGCATTCAACGATGCATGGGTATTGACGCCTCTAATGCAATCCACGCAGTGTCATTTGAAGCTCAGAAGTCTCCGAAAGCCAAGACAACCTACCATGACAACTGGCTTAAGTGGCTCGAACGTTTCCAGAGAGAAGACCTCGTGGTAAGTTGCGCACAGACCGACGTTAAAGGCGAGCGGTTAAAGCGACCAGCCGAGCAAGATGACCCTGATATGTATGTGCATGTCGTTGAGGAGCGGAGCGATGGGATCGTTGTTCGCGGTTGCAAAGTCCATATCTCAGAAGCCTCGATTTCTGATGAGATCCTAGTAGTGCCGAATCGAGCCTTGCAAAAAGGTGAGGAAGCCTATGCCCTGGCCTTTGCAGTTCCGTCAGACTATGAAGGAATCAAGCAAATTGTCCACTTTCACAATTATCGCAAGCGCGACACTTATCCAAGAGGGATTGAATACGGCTACACAGACTCTTATGTCATCTTTGATGATTGCTTTATCCCTTGGGAACGTGTGTTTCTGTGTGGAGAAACTCAACACGGTGGCATGGCAGCCCTGCTCTTTGCTTTGTTTCATCGTCATTCCTACTCAGGTTGTAAGCCAGCCATGCTCGACTATGTTATTGGTATGGGTGCACTGGCAGCGGAAATTAATGGTATTGAAAAGACCCCGCATGTTCGCGAGTTACTCTCCAAGCTAATCATGACCGGTGAACTTGGTTATGCAGCGGGCTATACGTCGTCCGCTCTCAGCAAGCCCGAAGTTTATATGCCTGGTTTGGGCGTTGTGCCTTATGGTCCAGGTAGCTATATTCCAAACTCTATTTATGCTAACGTGGGCAGGTGCCTGACCGGTGAGGCCGTGTTCCATGAGCAAGAGATTCTGTGCAACATTGCAGGGGGTATGCCGGCCACCTTCCCTTATGAAAATGACCTGACTAACCCCGAACTCAAAAATCTGTTGGAGAAGTACCTGAACCGAAATCCAAAAATGCCCATTGAAGAACAAATTAAGTTCTGGATGAATTTTATTGATTTTGGTCTCTCCGGTTCTGCTGGAGCCACGTTGTATGGTGCGTATCATGGCGGGGGTTCTCCAATTATGGAGCAGATTGCCATTACTTCTCAGTACGACATGGAGTCCAAAAAGGATATTGTCAGGGCTATCGCTGGAATGAAACCGAGAGTTAAGAAGAAATAAGCTGGATTCAGACTTGGATTGTGTCTGTGTAGAACCTCACTAGGTTATTAAATGTTATTGTAGAAGTGAAAGGATGAGTATTTATGGCCAGTAATTTTTTATACTCTAACAGGGATCACAAATTTATTATCAAAGAATGGTTAGATGGCAAGAAAATTCTTGGTTTAAAGCGTTTTCAGGATTATCTCAGTATTGAGGATGTTGATGGAATTCTTGACCAATCATTAAAAATGAGCAGAGAAGTTGTCGCTCCTACGAATGATGACGGAGATACGATCGGAGCGAAATTTATGGATGGGAAAGTCACAGTCCCCCCTTCCTTTCATAAGGCTTTCAAGTTTATTCAAGAAAATGGGTGGGGTGCCAGCAACAGTGACGTCGATGGAGAGGGTTCTCTTCCGGAAATCTTGAACGAAGCTGTTCGCGAATTTATTATTGGGGCCAACCCAGCTATGTCCCCATATATTGGACTGTGTGGTGGCATAGCGGCCGTGATCAAAGCCTTCGGAACTCCTGAACAGATCGCCCTCTACACCCCGAAAATGTTCGAGGGGGTTTGGGAAGGAACTATGTGCCTAACTGAACCCGGTGGCGGTTCCGATGTGGGAGATATGACGACTAAGGCCTATGCTACAGATAATCCCTTAATTTACAAGGTTAAAGGGACAAAATGCTTTATCACCGGAGGAGATCACGATCTCACTGAAAACATCATACACTTGGTTCTAGCTCGTGTTGATGGGGCTGCTTCAGGTACTAAAGGTTTGTCGCTATTTATTGTGCCAAAAATTTGGGTTAATGAAGATGGCAGTTTAGGAGAATCCAACGATGTCGCAACCGTTGGGATCGAACATAAACTGGGCCTCAAGGGTTCGTCCACTGCAGTGCTCGGCTTCGGAGAAGAGGGACAGTGTCGCGGTCTCTTATTAGGGAGTGCGCCAGATGAAAAAGGTTTTGGACAGGGCATGGCCCAAATGTTTAAGATGATTAATGGCTCGCGGATGGACACTGGGCACAGTGCTCTGGCTGTGGCAACGGTAGCGTATAACAATGCCGTTTATTATGCTAAAGAACGCATTCAGGGTCGACCGATTAACAATCCTAAAGGGAGTCGGGTACCTATTATCCAACATGAAGATGTCCGTCGTATGCTGCTAACTCAGAAGGCCACGCTGGAAGCCATGCGTGCCATGATATTTAAGGGCTACTACTATTTAGACTTAATCGAATTCGGGGATGATCCGGCTGATATCAGCGCTGCTAAACGCTCTATTGAAGTCATCACCCCTTTAGTCAAAGCGTATTGCTCGGACCAAGGGTGGTTGATGATTACCGAAGCCATTCAAGTCTTCGCCGGCTATGGGTTTACCGAGGAATACCCAGTGGCGCGTCAAGCAAGGGATGTCAAGATTTACTCCATTTGGGAAGGTACCAACTTCATACAGTCGATGGACCTTGTGGGTCGTAAGTGGAGTCTGGATAAAGGCAGTGTCTTTAAGGAATGGATGATGGAGATGGCCATCTTTGTACAGGCTAACCAGAATCATGATACTTTTGCTCGTGAGTTCGGGGTGCTGGGTAAAGCATTGTTGGCCTACCAAGAACTCTTGGGTACTGTCTTAGGCTACTTTAAGGAAAATATCAGACTAGTCCCGTTGTATAGTACGAGGATTTTGCGGATTACAGCCGAACTTTATGGCGGTTGCTTGCTGATGCAACAAGCTTTAGTTGCTCAGGAAAAACTGGCTCAAGGAAATGACGACCAAGACTTCTATAACGGTAAGATACAGACCGCTAAATTTTATGTTCTTAACATAGTACCTGATGTAGCAGCGACAGTGCGGATTATTAAAGAAGCTGACACCTCGGCTATCGATATACCGGAGGGGGCGTTCTAATACGCTCCAAAAGGAAATTAGAGTGAGATGTCTTTGTGACGGTGGGTTTGTAAGGATGGAGAAGGACTGGGAGCAGAGTGTATGAGTGACAAGATGTTTACCGAGTTGTTACCGAAATTTTACTTAATATCAGGGGAACAAAACGGGCAGTTTCCTTTCAGCAACGGGTTAATGCTTGAAACCGGGTTAAGGGTGCTTGTCGATACAGGATTTGGGCCTAGTCGTAGGGAAGCAGTAAAGGCTGTCGGCAAAGTAGATGTAATCGTTAACACCCATTTTCATATTGACCATGCTTACGGAAACCAATTCTTTCCCGAAGCCCAGATTTGGGCTCATGCTCTAGATGCCCCAGCGTTACGTTCTCGGGAGCAATTTAGAGTATACACCGGATTTTCCGGATCCCGTGAATTTCCTGATTTCCCCGGGGGGGCCCCGGCCCAAATCGTAGATAGAGAACTGGTAGACGGGGAAGTCCTGGATTTTGGGGACGTTGTACTCAAGGTGATGCACACTCCAGGTCATACTCCGGGACACATTGCCCTCTTTGAACCAAGGGCAGAAATATTGTTTTCTGGGGATATAGATCTATCCCCTTTTGGACCTTGGTATGGCAATATGCGTTCCGATCTCGAGGAGTTCAGACGTTCAATCATGCGTCTTATTGAGCTAAATCCTAAGGTGCTCGTGACGGGCCATAGTGGTATTATTTCGGATAATATCCAGGAGAGGCTTAAAGAATACGCTGATAAGCTTGATCTTCGAGACGAACAGATTTTACAGCACTTAAGTGCACCTAAGACATTAGCAGAATTGGTGGATATGAAAATTATATATCG
>JAJYAS010000006.1 GCA_021779415.1 Bacillota bacterium | reverse complement strand
TTAGTTTCTCTAGATATCTTGTACAACATAAATTTAGCACGAATTACGTAGAGATTCAATGCCCAGTTTTTGTTAAATTAAAAATTAATTGCAGGAGGTTTAAGTTTCTTAGGTCAAAGTCTGTTGTTTAGTGCTATTTTTATGATTTGATCGATAGGATTAGGTGAATAGTGCTTTCTCAATCGTCTGATGGTGGAGGGTTTTAAGATGAGGAGAAATCTAAAGGGGACGTTCAGTGGAATACATAATGGCGATTTCCTAAAAAGAAGTGGGGAGGCCACGGATCTTCCGGATGAGTGGCTCAAAATCGGTGGCAATCACACCACGAGATGGGAGTTTAGGCAGGACCCTATGGAAAGACCTGTCTTAGAGATTCGTCATTCGGCTGATATTAGAGCAGGAATTATCCAAACGCACGAAGCTTCTCTTGACCTTGGACAAGATGAAGACTGGCTGGTAATTATTCTTCTCAAAAGTGAAAAACCAGAAAGCAAGGCTTATTTGCGCTGCTATCCCATGAAGTCAAAGGGTGATGTGTGTAAGCCTTGGACATATAGCTTTAGTCCCGAGCAGAAGTTGGAAAAGTTTAAGCAAGTCATTAGTGGTGGTTCAGATATTAGGTTCATGCGCATAGAAACGGGAATTGTAGGACCAGGCAGTTTAGGCATATACCAATTGATTGCTTATCCTATTCTACCTAATTACATGAGAAGGCGAGCAAAGAAGGTTTCTAATGAGCTCCGTCAAATAAATCATATTCAGTCGATTGGAGAAATAACTAAGCCGATTCAGCTTGCCATGCCCATTCCTCTAAGGGTGCCGGTAACCGTCCAAGCCACGGTCGATGCTAATGTACGTAACCTGACACCAACGCGAGACAGAGTCCAAATTTTCGGCAGTAGTCCTGTTCCCTTAGCCACCTCAAATAGCGGTCGAGCGCAAGTGGAAATTAGCGGACACGGGTTTAACGAAAGCCTCGAAGAGGTTACCGCGAATCAGACCTTAGCTTCGACAACAACTCGCGATGTTTCAGGGTTGCCTCGCTTTTCGTTTGCAGTCTATAATTTCGGAACCTATCGCGCCTTTGTGCAAGCAGAACTTAGTCCGGACGGTGTCCATTGGGTGGTAGAGGGATCTCAGCGTGAGGTTGGTCCTGGAAAATTAGTCATTATCCCCTCTGGAATTTTTTTGCGTTATACAAGGCTAGCCTATGGGGCAGAGGGTTTAACAACTTTAAGAATATGGGTTCAGGCTCAAAGTTGAGTACAGCTACATAGCATATAAAGGTATATGTATTATCTGTAAATGTAAATTCTTAGATATTTTCTAATATATATTTAAAGGTGGGGCGGAAATGACTGAAACAAATCAAGTCTATAATAGTCATTTCCGTTTATCGCAAGAAAGTAATCCGAATTTTCCGGACGGATGGGTTCAAACAGGCGGAGATACCGCAACAATGTGGGAGTGGGTTGGCATCCCAGAAGGTCCAAGAGCAATCAGGATCATTCATCCATCGGGACCGAGAGCCGGGATCACTCTAGAAAATAATGTTGTGATTCCTGCCGGAGAAGGGCAGAGATGGGAAATTCGAGTTGTTCTTCAAACTGAACCGGCGGAGATTCCTTGCTATATTCGAGTATATCTTGGTGCAGTGAGTCAAGATTTGTTTTCCGTACGACCTGGCTCAGAGCCAGAAGTATTCACTCGGATTGTTGCCACTCCCGCAGGAGTGACAGGAATTAGAATTGAGGTTGGGATCTTCGGTGAGGGAATAATTTTAGTCCGCGAAATTCAGGCATGTAGGCTCTACCCAAAGCAAGCTTTACGACTGGATGAGAAGGGACAACTATACGTTCGTCATATCGACTCTATAGGAAAAATTCAAACACCCATAAAAGCTGATTTACGGGCTTTGACACCGGCTACGGATGGTCTGAAAATTTATGGAAGTAATGGAAATCCTGTAACATCAACGCCAGATGGTTTGGTTCAAGTTATGGTGTCTGGAAGAAAGTATGTGCAAAGTTCAGAGACCATAATTGCTTCGGACGTTTATGCTGCAACCATGCCTAAAGATGTATCTGAGGTATGCGTATACTCTTATGCAGTGCACAATATCGGTTCGGTAGGCGTCTTAGTTCAACTGCAAATTAGCCCGGATGGTGCAATTTGGACAGAGGACGATTTGGAACATGAGATATTGCCGGGAGTAATTAAGGTAATCAATCCCAATCATTTTCTCCGTTATGTTCGCTTAATTTACCGTTCCGGAATTTCCAATCCCCTCCAGGTTTGGTTTCAGGCTCAGAGATAACTTGAAGCCAAAGAACCTTTCAAATTCTGAGGAATATAATGGAATATATCCTATCTCAGAAGCTGGATTAATAGAGGTGAGAAAACTTTGGACGGAATTGCTTTGGTTTTTCTCTTAGCCGTAGTCGTAGAGAAAGTGGTTGAGGTGTTCAAAGACATTGTTTATGCAATTCCTTTTTTCCCAGATAAGTTTAGGCCACTGACGTTGCAAGTGTTGAGTTTGGCATGCGGGTTACTCCTAGCCTTTCAGAGTAATATTGATGCACTCCAATTATTAAATGTTAAGATCGCGACTCCGATGATAGGGGTAGTGATTACTGGGCTTGTGATAGGCAAGGGAGCAAACTTTGCTCATGACTTTTTCCATACTGTGGGGAAAGACCAGAAAAAGGGCCTTGTGTGACACAGTGCACAAGGCCAAGCGGTCTTGAGGTCTGAGCCAGCCAAGGTGTTTTATGCGAAGAGGGCTAGTTCCTCCACGTAAGTCCATAATGTTTCTGGGAAACCTTCCACAATGTTGGGGGGTTCTTGCCATTCGGCTTGAAATCCAGGAATATTTCGTACGATAAAGGGACGATACCATTTATGGGCTTGCCAAAGTAGATCCTCTCTGTAGTGTCTTTCTGTCCAGAGATCAAACAAACGAAAGCTGAAGTAATCGATATCTAATGAGCGGGCTAATAATTCTCGCAGTTGTTTTGGAGCATACTCTTCGAAGGGCAAGGAGAACACGAGGTTTCATAATCATCAACTCCTTTCAAAGGTAACCCATTTTCTCTAGAATTGCTGAGTAAGGCGTTACAAAGAATGAGGAGGGCCTCCTTCAAAGCAATAGATAGTTTATCCTTGGTGTTGAAATGAACTGTTTGCATGTCTGGATGTTCTATGACTAAACAACATAGATGGATTTCTTTTAGTGTGAGTGTCAAGAAATTATGGGCAACGCTCTTTGTGTTATCAGAATTGGATGCACTCGTTTTACTCTCAGTAATCTCAAGGAAATGGTTGAAGTCCACAGCCGCTTCGCGGTAGTTCGCTTGGTAGAGGTAAGCGGTTCCCCTAAGAAAAAGGAAATCCGTTTGGTCTGGGTACATACTTAGAGCCTTACTTATGAAGTCGATCAATTTTGTGGTTTCTTTAAGACGGAGATAGCCAAGCGAAATATTGAGGAGAACATCTTTAAAGTAACCCTCGTTACCAGACATGTGAACTAGGGCCTTTGTAAGGTACTTTAGCCCCACGGCAATAGAGTTTTGTTGATAATATTCAATCCCGAGGCAGTGGAGGAGGAAAGGATTGTTCGGATCTCTAACGAGTTCTTTATGGATAATTCCACTGTTTCGGGAAAATTTGTCTTTAGATTGCAAACGATCTTTAAGGTAACCATAGTGATTGAGGGTGAGAGGGGCAAGGGATAAACCTTTGCCGTTATTCGCTCGAAGGATACAAGGGGCTACTTGTTCATGGATGGCTCCCTCAAACTGATAAACTGGTTTATTCCGAAATAAACGCACAACTTGATCGCTGGACTCACCTAGGTTCGAGTCAAGGGCATTTTTAATACGGAGAAAATACCCTTCAATCTCGACATTGTTTAAGAGCTCGTTGAAGGCTTCTCGGCTAACGGATTCAAGAACTTCGTCTGCATCCAGGACTAAGATCCAATCAGAGGAGGCTTGTTTTAGGGCAAAGTTTCTGGCCTCCGAGAAATCCTTTGTCCAAGCGAAGTAAAACAATTTTGCGCCCGAGGCAAGAGCCAATTGGGGAGTACTATCCGTACTTCCCGTATCGATCACAATTAGTTCATCTGTTATATTTCGAACGCTCTGGATCGCAGCGAGAAGGCAGTCTTCTTCATCTTTAACGATCATACATAAGCTGACAGTCTGTTTAGTATTCATTGCTTATCCAACCAATCCCAAACTTAGCAACGAGTTGGTGGTTAAGGTCCTGAACACGTTGGTCGTAGTCATCTAGCAGTTGCTGGAGACCCTTTTCCGAGGATTTTAAAAGAGCTTCAAGGCCCTTGCTCCAGGTTTCAACTAGGGGGTCGTTATACCTCTCATGAAATCGATAACGCTTACAGTTCAGAAACAGTTCAGTAGTAAAGGTTAAGGTTTCTTTTTCCTGCAGTTTGTAGTGATATGGCGGAATTGAATCCTTCTTCATAAATTGGATTAACCATAAGAAAACATGCGCTTCACACCGGGTTGATTGATTTTTCCATAGTGTGAGCGCTAAGGATTTAGCTCTTAGAAAATTACCGAGCAGGGATAGCGCAACAAGCGAAAGTGCTTGGGCAGATGGGTAATAGAGACTGTTCGGTGTAATCTGGTTTAAAGATTCTAACCCGGCGTGTGCCCTACCAGAATAAATACAATATTTCCCGTAATAGAAAGGAAAGCGTTCATCATCGAGGAAATCGTCTTTATGGGTCGCTAAACAGAGATAGGCTTGCTCCACACGATCCGAGAGAAAAAATAAATCTGCAGAGGCGAGGCAGAGAAGGGGATTGGCAAGGAAGCCTTGATCCTCTAGGTGGTGATAACAGAGAGAAGGGCCCTTTTCATTAAGCAGGTTCAAAAAGAGAGGGTAAAGGGGGTAATGATACCTTGGGTTAAGTTCAAGTGCCGTTTCATAAGCTCCTCTGGCCTCGGAATTTTTTCTCGTTTTTTCATAACAAAAGCCCAGGTGATAATAGGCTAAGAAACTTCCTGACCCTGTCATATGGCTGAGCAATGCCGGGGGTTTGCCGCAATTAATGGCATGCTTGAACCACTTCAGGGCAATAGGGTATTCTTCCTTTTCTTCGAGGAGGAGCCCACCCAGATAAAAGATATCTGTAAAGTTTGGATATTGCAGACTTGCTTCAAGACAGAGTGAGAGAGCCTCATCGATTCGACCTAACGCTCTTAAGGACACGAGGAGATATTTTAAAGCAGGTGCACGAAAAAGCAGGTTATCATCGCTTAGACTGGAATAGGCTTTTTGCAAGAAAGGTTGGGCATAAGCTGATTTACCAAGCATGAGCCACTCCACGCCAAGGTAATAGTGCAAAAATGGATTGTGAGGGTCCTCTTGAGAGGCTTTTTTCAGCAGTTGGAGATTGCGGTTTCTTTTTTGGTGCCTTATCTTGAGGGGCAGAGATTTATGCATTAAGATAGGGCCTGTGGCAAGTCCGACTTTTTGTTGATCCGGTAGAGAGATTTGTTCATGAATTTTGCCGACGTATTGATAGCGCCCGTCGTTTCTGAACAACCTGAGTACATAAAATGTATTAAATTCTTCAGTTGAATCTGAAATGGGATTAAGAAGAGGGAGCAAGAAGGCTTCTTTGTCTTCTCCTCTATTTAGTAATGAATGGAAACAGTTCTGATCTTGGCACTGGACTTCCTCGTCGGCATCCAGGGCCAAGATCCAATCGCCCGAAGCGCGTTTAATGGCAAAGTTTCGGGCTGCACTAAAATCGTTGTGCCAAGGAAAGGTATAAACATTGGGGGTATAACGCTGTGCAATGCTGACGGTATCATCGGTTGAGCCGGTATCAACGATGATCATTTCTTCGACTTTATTTTTAACGCTTTCGAGGCAATTAACTAAATGAGCGGATTCATTTCTTACAATCATGGTGAGGCTAATCCGTTCGTTCATGATTGGACGCCCCCTCCTCCGCCAACTTCTTGAAAACATCATTTTCGGGATATTTTGCAAAGGCTTCCTTCAGAAGGCTTTGCCGCCAAGCGGTATAGAGGTTTATAAGACGAACATAGGAGCGAGGAGTGTCCGGGTCCAAATGGAGGGCATATTTATAATGTAGCTCTGCTTCATTAAACCGTCCTAGGTGGGAGAGAATTTCTGCAAGCTGGAAATGGGCTTCAGCTAATGGATCGTTTTCAATAACAGTTTGCAAAAACGGAATAGCACGGTTTTCCTCGCTATAATTCACAAGGATTTGAGCAATCTTCAGATTATACTCCATTACACACTTCGGTTGAAGAGCATGTAAGAAATACATCGCTCGCTCGATTTCTTGCAGTGCGACTAATCGTTGGACAATATCCAACAAAAGGAACATTCCTTCCGAACCCAAAACCATTTGGGGAGAAGGTGCATGTTTTGCATCATAGGCTAGGAATAAGGAAATCACATTATCTGTATCCTGTGCTAAACCAAGGGCATGAAGCTCTTTCCACAGGGTACGGACTTTTTGTGGATTGTTTTGGATCCAGAAGCAAAACAACCTGTTTAAGGTTGCTAGAGGGTAGTTGGGGCTTTCCTGCGTGAAATCAGTTAGGAGCCTTAACGCTTCAAAAAAACGTCGTTCCTGAATTAGGCAAATTGCTTTCTTTAGTTTGATATCGGGTAAAACAGCTGCTTCGCCCTCGGCCTGGTCGAAATAGTATAAAGCAAGACCGTAGGCTCCGTGCTGGTAATAGATATCTCCCATAAGTCGATTGGCTTCGGGCGTACAGAAATCACAGACCTTTTCCAAGCATTCCTTTGTATAGTCAGGTTCTTTGGTTGGTTTTAGAATGCCAACAAGACGCTCTAAAGCGTGGGTAAAGCGTGCGTTGTCGCGAAGACTATAGATGTAGTACTTGAGCGCTTCTTCCTCGTCCAAAAAGGACTCCGAAATTTGAGCCAGATAATAGTAAGACCTAAAACCTCTGATTCCGCCAAAGGACGCGTATTGCGGTGGTTGTTCAGGCATGGATAGGGCCTGAAGAAAGGCATTGCGCGCCTGAGAATAATGTTTAAGGTCCAGCAGGATGAGACCAGTATAATAGTAAAGATCCGCATAGTTGGGGAAGAGACGGAGGCCGAGCGCAGCAGAATTTAATGCCTCACTGAGTTGGCCTGAAGCTTGCTGAGCAATCACAATATAGCGTATGAGTTTGGGAAGGTAGATTGTGCTCGGATCAATGTCGGTTGCAGACTGGATGAGGACGGCAGCCGCCTCTGTATACCGTTCAGCCCGGAAAAGTTCTACGCCATAATGGAACTGGAGTAATCGATTCTGTGGGGTTAGTTCAAGTTCCTTTTCAATTAAGGTCAAGTTACGGTGTTTCTTGTTTTTCATCTCAATTAATTCGTCTAAATAACCGTGATGGATGATCACGAGATCCTCCGCAACTTGATAACGGGATTTAGAGTTTTCCTCCAAAATGACATCGGCGATTTGTTCGTGAATTGCACCATGGAAGCGATACTCCTTTTTATTGCGGAAGAGACGAAAAACAAGATCTGGAACCGTCTCGATCCAACCTTCTTTCCCAAGGTGATTTAATATTTTAACAAAATAGCCTTCGACCGTTTCGTTTTCAATTAAGCGAATCAGAACCTCACGGCTATCATACGATAACTCTTCGTCTGCATCCAAGAATAATATCCAGTCCCCTTGAGCAAGTTCCAAGGAGGCGTTTCGGGCATCGCTAAAATTATCGTTCCAGAGAAAATGATGAAGGATTGCGCCATATTGACGGGCGATGTCACATGTAGAATCAATGGAACCGGTATCAACGACAATGATTTCATTGACAATACCCGATACACTATTTAGGCAGCGCTTTAAGTTTTGCTCCTCGTTTTTAACAATCATGCACAAACTAATTTTTTCCGCCATAGCTTGTTTTTCCTCTTATCTCTTTTCGTTTCAATAATATATGCATACTAAAAGTGAAACTTTCCGTCGAGATAGAGAATATCATGTAATGTATAGTATGGAAAATTTTGGATGAAAAGAAAGAGAGGAAAACTCAGAAGATGGCTAACTTTAAGATTTTTCAAGACAATCCTGATCAGGCAAAAGTCAAGATATTCGGAGGTAATAATGCAGCCTTAAACACGGATTCCTCGGGTAACCTGACAATTACGTCGACAGGTTTGGCAATCACTGCACCGGTGAATGGTTTGACGGTAACAGCACCGGCAGAAGGCCTAGCGATTACCCCCCCAACCGGTGGTATGGCGATCACTCCGCCGACGAATGGTTTAGCGATTACGTCAACGGGTCTGGCAATCACGGCGCCGACGAATGGCTTGACGGTAACAGCACCGGCAGAAGGCCTAGCGATCACCCCTCCAACCGGTGGTTTGGCAATCACTCCGCCGACGAGCGGCTTGCTGATCACATCAGCAGGACTTTCTATTATTAGCGCGACGACAGATGTATCTGCAATTCTTGCAAATATAACAGATACTGCAGGGAGCGGAGATACAACTTATACCGTTTTAGGGGTTCGGGAATGGACCTTTGGCGTAGTAAATGATTCATTAAATGCGAATGCCCAGGCCCTAGTAAAAATGCAGATTAGCCCAGATGGGACAAACTGGTTAGACGAGGCTGGCCCAGTTACAATTAACCAGAACTCATTGACGACTTTAGTCACTTCGATATTTCTAAAGTATGCGCGCGTATATTATAGCGCCGTAAATGCGGCGAGTGCGGTCACTCTGAATATTTTCTTCCAGGGAGAATTGTAGAAACAACTATAAAGGGATATTTATCTAGCAGAAGGAGCACGGAAAGGGAAAGTGCCGGGCTCCTTTCGTTTTTTTCAGGGAGTTTATTTGGCACAATTGTAATGATTAATCCAGTACTGTCTTATAAGTTTCTAAGGTCATTTCTCCAACTTTAGACCAGGAATACTGATTGTGTATATGCTGCATTAAGGGAAGGGGAGAGGCATTAAAGGATTGTTCAAGGGCAATACGTAAGCTCGTATCATTTAGGGGGTGCACATAAAGGGCCATGTCCTGGAAATATTCTTTAGGGCTTCCTTGGTCCGTAGAGATGACAACGGTACCGCACGCACCTGCTTCTATGCTGGATAAGCCTGGAGTTTCAAACCAACTAGGCAGGGCATGAGCTTTTGCAGCAGAATAAGCAGAAGCGAGCAGTTCGCCCTGTAAAGTACCAAGATAGCTGACGTTAGAATAGGAAGTTACACTCTGGAAATACTTTTGGTCATTTACAGGTCCAATAAGAACAAGCGAAAGTCCGAGTTCGTGTGATATTTTTGCCAACCAATTCTGATTCTTGCGTGTTGAAATTCGGGCAGCACAAAGCACAAATTCGTCTGGAAGATTAGGGAACTGTTCCCGAAAGAGCTGAGGGCTCGCCCCAATAAAGGAATCGGGAAACCCATTGGGAACAACGCGATAAGAAGAGACTTGAGGAAAGTCGTTCTGTAGAACGCTCATCTCCAAATGGCTATTGGGGAGCAAGAGAGTCGATTCACTAACTAGGCGGGCCCGCATCGGCTGCATATGCTTCCAGACAGCTAGAGCATTGGAGCTTGCCCCTTCACGCTTGAAATAAGCATTAGGAGGCCAATAAATAGGGGATAGGACGGTCTTCTTCTTTTGCTTTTGGGCATTGAGAAAGAACATATAGCTTTCTTTGATTCTGGTAATATTGAAAATGTGAACAACGTCATAGGGAGATAGATCAATATTGGGATCAGCGGATAAATGCACTTCAACGCCGAGTTTTTTAAGCTCTTGTCCGGTCGAAACCATTTGGACGGTATCTCCAGCGGGGTTTTTCATGAAGTCAGGGCGAGCTTGGAAAAGTACTTTCATTCGAGAACTCCTCCCCTAGGAAAATCACATTAGTAATTATATAAGATGAAAGAAGAAGCAAAGAAATAAGAACGCAAAAAGGAAATATAATTATAATTTTTCTAGATGTGCCCGAACGGACTGGATGCGATGCTGATAGGTATGGTTACGGTACACTTCCTCTTGACCTTGACGGGCAATTTTTTGACGGAGATCTTCACGTTTCAGGTAAAAACGCACGAGCTCTAAGGTCTCATCCGGATGGCGGCTCCAGACGAGATGGACGTGATTTTTGAAGAGATTTTCAATGCCTTGGGACCAATGTGTCAAAAAAAAGGCCCCACAACCCAAGGCTTCGAAGGTGCGCATGCTCATCATGGTGGGAGAGTCTATTACGGAATGTAAGCCTAAAACGATTTTAGCTGAGGAATAGGCGCAGGGTAGCTGTTCATAGGGTAAATAGCCTTGGTAAATATCGGGTGGTAAGGTGTATAGGTCTGTGTTGGCAAGCCAGTGTTCGTTACCAAAAACTTTAATTTGAAATGGCACTGAACGTAACGGAGTCAGGACTATTTCTAATCCGAATTTCCTTTGAGGATAGGAAGTATAGTAATTAGCAACAAGAAGTAAATCGCAAGTATACTTGATCGAGGGTTCTGTCGGGTGATGAAAGGATGGATTACAAGCGAAATGGAAATAAAGCGCACGTATTTTTTCGCGCTGATATCGGGGTAGACATTCTTGAGCCGGGGTAAGAACTAGTTTGGCCCCCCGGCCCAAAGGACGGGACATGCGGGTCCAGTCTGGGGGATCATCGATTGCCCAATAGATGAGCGGAAGGGAATGACGGCGTAACAAGGGAAAGAGCTTCTGGGCAACCGTTGAAATTGAAACCCCCTCTGCAAAAGCGAAATCTGGTTTCCAGTTCCTCAACATGTCTGTCAAACGGTTTTCCCAGTCCGGTAAGCGAACGGGAAGATAACGGATGTCATCTAGTGGGGAAAAACCTGAAGCCAATCCAAGGCTCAATAGGGAGGAATCATTTAAAAAAAGAACGTTCATTTAGAAGTGTCTCCATTGATGGTTAGATTGGTCAATAGCAACCTCCAAGGATTTAATGAGGGTTGCAGGGTTAATGTGGTATCGTTGAGCAGCCTGCTCAACGCTCATATTGAGTAAGCTTTTGGCCCCTCAACCAGATGTGAGAATGCCGAATTTTCGGAAGGTAGTGGCAGTTTGAGGATACTTGGATAGAATTGCGGCGAGATTTGAATTTAAATCTAGGTGATCCATTTGTTCCAAAAACCTCCTTTATTCTTAACGACCTCTTTTTCCGTTTGAAGTTGAGATAATTGTGTCTCCAGCTTTTCAAGAGAGGAGTCGCTTTCCTCCTGTTTGACTAGCATAACCCGAAGGACTTGGGACAGACTTTCAGTTTCCTTTTCAAGATTAGACATGGCTTCCTTGACTGGTTCAAGTTCATCAAAAGGGATTTCAGCAATAGGGAGAGCTACTTCTTGTTTGGCCTGAAAAGCATTTTCGGATATGGTCTCCAATATTTGGTCAAATTTAGAAAGCGTATTGTGAAGGACAAGACTCATGTTGGCATTTTCTTCCTCGAGATGGGAAACGGTCGAAACTAAACGTTGGAGTTCAGCATTTTCTTCCTCGAGATGGGAAACGGTCGAAACTAAACGTTGGAGTTCAGCATTTTCTTCCTCGAGATGGGAAACGGTCGAGACTAAACGTTGGAGTTCGGCGTTTTCCTCCTCGAGATGGGAGACGGTCGAGACCAAACGTTGGAGTTCGGCGTTTTCCTCCTCAAGATGGGCAACGGTTGAGACTAGCCGTTCGAGTTCAATGTTTTCTTGCAAAGGTTGGGGCAGAAGGACTTCCTCAGTTGGGTTTTCGGATACTTCAGATACCTCGAGTCCTTCAATTGTTGCGTCAATTGTTAATTGAGGACTTGATATTTCCTCAGAAATTGGAACAGGAATATTCGTTTGGTTGGTAGGGCTTATATTCACCACGATTGGCGGGAGAGGATCACTATTCGGTGATAATAGTTCGGGATAGAAGGCAGGTACAGGGGGAATTGTTTGGGTAGGAACAGGTTGGAAGGGTTGGGGCAAAGGAGCGGACTGGTTTTTAAGGGTGAAGCCTAATTCGTGGTGATAAGCCGGAGAGTGCCTCTCAACTTGATCTTCCAGCCAGTAGGTTTGATGAAAATTCCTCTTGCCTTTATGCACCCATTGTAAGGGCTGATGGAAGGTAGGATGAGAGGAGACGAATTTCCATCCTTTACCATCATTAAGCATGAGGACTTCTTCCCCAGTGCGGGCTAGTAGCCAAAGAACCCCGTTGATCTCCAAGGCACCCATGCTTTTCCAAGGGGAGTTGAAGGTTTTGATAGGGGCATGAGATGGATGCCAGGAGCTGGATAGTTCATGGGCGTCGATCTGTTGCGCAGTGCGTAGTTCAAATCGCCCATTGGGAGCCTTAGTTACCCAATAGAGATGGTGGACATTATCCGACGTCATGAGTGCGGCAATATCTACGACTTCGCCTGAAATTTTCAGCGTTTCTGTTGGAGACCCCCAAATGTTAAACGTTCCATTAAAGCGGTTCGTAAACAAGAGAGAATGCCGCCCCTGAAAGGTGATGGTTAAAAAATGTAGGTTTCCCTGACTATCTAGGTTAACGTGATAAAGGGGTTCCCGTGGGTGAACAACTTCCCCCATGCGAGTACTGAGCCAAGAAACGCCATTCCAGAGGCGATGTTCAATATGCCAGACATTTGGAATGGCTTGATGTGTAGAGGCGTAAAAGATATGTATGATCTTACCTTGGGGAAAGAGAAAGAGGCGACGATATCTTGTGGCACGGACGTCCAATTTAGCAATGAGCGTTGTCTGGGGTGTCGAAGATCCGGAAATTAGAGTGTAACAAAGCTCTCCGCTTGTTTTTAGGACGACGAGATGGACCGTTTTAGCATCGGTCATGATTCCATGAGCAAGAAGTAGCGGTTCTTGGACCCGATAGGAGGGTTCCGGGCTCTCAACACCAAAAAGAGCACATCCTTGAGGATCGACGTGTAGGTACATGGATTTATTTTCATAGGTTAGGAGAAGGGGAGTAATAGTGGTTCGACTTAGGTAAGCCAATACGATCACTTCCTTTATTTTCATGAGCATTAGTGATCCGACCTGTGGATAAAAACTTATACTTTCTGACTGGCAAAAGAAAGGGCCGTTGTGGACGACCCTTTCTTTTTAGAAGGGCAACAATTTCTGACATAAGAGAGTGAACAACAAGATGAACGGTTACTGGCAAGTATCCAGTTGTGGCGGGAAGAAATCACTCGGGAATGGGGTGAGTGTAGTGTCGAAGAAATTGAGACATGGATTTTGCGGTATCACTGGGAACTCTTCACAGGTCGGAGGTTCTGGGCAGAACCCGAAAGCTGGAACGAGGAGTTGAACGACACCAGTTACTTTAGTAATAACAAAGCTTCCGATGGCCAGTTGAATCGTGGCAACCGTGAACAGCGGGCTTGTTAATACCTCTGTTCTTGTTTCAATGCGCAAGTTAAAGTCAAACTCCGGTCGAGTTGGTGGGAAGTAGAGCACGATGTCTTTGTTAATATCAGGTAGGTTACCCGTGAGGGTAAACAAGGTTCCGGTAGAATCACGCAGGGTCAACGTGTAGGGGATTTCAATCGTGAACTGAACTCTCGAGAAATTTGGGCGGGCTGGAATGGGTGTAATAACGACACTTCCGGGAACAATCAAACCGTTGGCGAAGGTCATGCTGATAAAGGTAAACGGAGGAACACCAGTTGGCAAAGTGACGGTGAAAGCCGGGAAGCATTCCCTTTGTTGACAGCTAGCATAAACTTTTTCTACGATGATGCAAACGGATTCTGTTATTTCTTCCAGTTGATAAGGGTCAAGCAAATCGATGGGTTCACCAGGCGATAGAGGGGAGCCGACTCGGCCGACTGTAACACCTCGAGGCGGGAATGAAGTCGGTAGTGCAGCAGCAATGGTATTCGTGCTTGTGTTAATGATACTGATTGAGCTGTCCCCTTCGTTAGCAACCCATACTTGTGTGCCATCGCCGGTAACATCTAGGCCACGGGGATTTATACCAACAGGAACGGTCGCTATGAGGTTAAGCCCGGTTGTCGAGAGTACACTAACACTGTTTGACCCAAAGTTAGTCACATACATAAAGACAGGATTTGCAGGGTTTGCTGCAATTTTTTGCGGGTTCGAGCCGACTGCGATTAGGCTTAAAATAGCATTGGTGGCGGTATTAATGACACTGACATTGTTGCTGCCACTGTTGACAACAAAGAGCTTAGTATTATCCAAGCTAACGACCAGGCCATTGGGTGCAGTACCCACAGGGATCGAAGTGATGACAGAATTCGTGATAGGATTGATGACAGAGACGGTATCGCTACCACCATTGCTGACATATACACGGCTACCGTCACGGGAAATTGTGACATCGACAGGCCCGGTGCCAACAGAGATCGTCCCTACGACGGATTCGGTAGGGATGCTAATGATTGAAACAGTTCCGCTTCCAGAGTTTGTCACGTAGGCAGTTGTACTGGTCGGGTCAATCACTACTGAAGTAGGTGCGAGGCCCACCGGGATAGTTGCCAAGACTTTATTTGCCGCGGTGCAAATGACGGAGACGGTGTTACTACCGAAATTAGGGACTAAAACTTTTGTACCATCCGGTGTGCGTTTTGGGAAAGCAGGAGCAATCCCCACGGGAATGGTAGCGACTAGCACATCGCTGTAAACATTATATATAGCGACGGCATTGTCGAGTGTTACCCAGGCGTGGTTTTCAAATAACATTCGTGTATTCCCTCCTTCTTAGATAGGTAGAGGCATATATTAACCATAGTTTCATCGTATATTATTCAAGGTTCATGAAGGGTGTTACACCTATTGATATTTATCATATGGGTCCCAAAACCCGGATAAATGTCAGCCATAGATTAATTAGCGTAGCCACCGTCTACAACAATCACTTGTCCATTTATATAGCCGTTGTCGATTAAGTGCAGACCAGTACTTGATATTTCTTCAACTGTGGCAAAACGCCCAACCGCAACTTTGTTTTCAATTCGCTTCCTATGTTCCTGCTCTTTGCTCATTTGCCAGGGTGTCTCCACAAATCCAGGAGCAAGAACATTAACAGTAATCTTTCTGTCAGCAAAGACCTTTACTAAGTATTTAGCCAGCATCCCTAAAGAAGATTTGGAAACCCCATAAGGAATAGAAAGGGCGTGAGGAACCATCCCCATCAATGATCCGATAAAGATGATCCTACCACCCGGCTGCATTAAGGGATTCAATTTTTGTATGAGAAAAAAAGGAATCATTAGATTTGTATTGAACACTTTGTTCCAATCCTCTATCTTTATCTCTTCAAAAGGTATTCTTTTGGTGATGCCCGCATTTAAAATTAGATAATCTAAGGTACGGGTTAACTTCTTCACTGCCCCTGCTAACTTTTTTAGGCCCTTTAAGCTTGATACATCGGCTTTAATAATTGCGAAGGAGGAGGATATAGTGGATAATTCTGAGCGAACTTGTTCAGCATTCTCCCTCGAGTTTGCATAATTAAGAATAACAAAACAACCTCTTTTAAGCAGGTCTATTGCTAGCTGTTTACCAATCCCTTTTGTAGACCCGGTTATTAGTGCTACTTTTTGTTTATCCATTTTTCCCATTCCTTTTTCTGAAGTTCTTTGGCCAGTCTTAGATGGTTAACTGAATCAACCTCAGTCCAGTGATAATCGGAGATATCGCAATATTCCAAATGGAAGTCCGAGTTCAATATCATTTGAACGAGAGCATTCTCGTACCATTCGTTGTAGTTGCCCTCATCTACCAAGCGACATATTTCTTGGCTCAAGGCCTTGATTGCTTCCCGATCTAATTTACATATCCCGGCGTATTCCCCGTAATATGAATCAAGAAGTTTGCTCATGACCACGACACGTTCATCACTGACTTGGACGTTATAATCACCATATTCTTTAACTGATCCGTCAACGAATACAACAGCCTTTCCTCGATACTCAATGACCTTTTGCATAAGTTTTTCCGAGCAAACTATATCGCCATTAATAATTGTCACGCTGTCATTAAGGAATTGTCTGGCAAACCATAATGAAGCAATGCTGTTAGTGACTTCATAAAAAGGGTTAAAAATAAACTCACATCCAGTTAAACTATCTTCAATATCTTGGTGTTTGAATCCGGTGACCATAATTATTTCAGACAAACTGTCATACTTTCGAATGATTCTAAGCATTCTTTGGGCAATCGTTTCATTAAACCCTAGGTTTAACATACATTTGGGAAGGTTTTTTGTAAAAGGGTGAAGTCTTGTACCCATTCCGGCCGCAAGAATGATATATCTCATCTCCCCACTTCCTTTACCATAACAATAAGCCGTAACGTGATAAACAATCCGTCACCGGAAACTCTATTTCAATACCCACTTTTTTAAGCGATGTAATTAAGTTGATACCCGTAGCCTCAATTGGAATCCGTGATAAATATGGATTTCTGCAGTGGTCTACTGCACAACCGTTTTTACACAATTTGCAACTACCTCCAATATAGGAGACGGCCAACGGATAATTTTGCTCCCATAAAACCTTTTCTAAATTCAGTAAAGCTTTATGGACAAGATTGGTTGACTCAGTGCGAACATCTTTAAATTCTTCCTTTTTAAAAGGTATCTGACAATAAACAAGCAAACCATTTGTATATTCTTTCATGATTTGTTCGTAATCAAGATCGGGTATTCGAGGAGGACAGGTCCATTTTGAGTTATACCTAGAGCAATGAAAACATACTAAATGGACTCTTTCTTCGAATATAAAGATGTTAGGAGAAATCGGTAAAGAAAGAAGAGAACTGTCAAAACGTCTTAATTCCTCTTGTAATACCCCGACTATTTCCATCATTTTTGCCCCCTGATAGTTTAGTTGAATTTATCCAGATATTATTTATCTGCAAATTTTATTAGTTTTTTGGCGATACTTTCCCCAGACTTGCCACGTAATTCTGGGGAAAGTATGCCGTCTATAAATTCTTTGGCTCTGGGATCGATGCCCACGTCTAAGGCGTGGTAAACAAGGTTTACTAAATCTTGAAAGTTATCAGAATGCAGTCCGATTTTTTCCTTATAGATTTTCTCTTCGAAAGAGTAGGGGTACAAGCGAAATACCCTCTCTTTTACCAACCAATCTGGAAAAATCACGGGTTTACCTATCGCCCAAGTTTCATAAACTAGGCTGCCTGAATCAGAAATAACTACATCAGCATCGGTTAATTCTTGCAATGTCGGCATTTGATTAGACTTATTATAGGGATGTGGGGAATAAATAACTTCAAGATCAGCGGGGAATTTATCAAGGTACTCCAAAAACCCCGGATAACTCGAAGGTGAGTTACTATGTGTCGGGGCCCATAATACTCTATTTCGAGGACCTGAAGTTTTCTTAGTTAGTCCTTGAAATATTGGATCGAGCTTGGCATAACCTACAGTTAAGATTTTTTCAATTGGAACTCCTTCATTAAATAACTTATCGTGCCATAATTGTCCAGGAACGCATATATAATCAAACATACTAACTAATGGGCCATCCCAATAATGTTTGTCCGCAATGCCATGACAGATAAATACACTTGTACCTTCCTTCGCATCAACCATAGTTCTATAATCATCTTGACGAATGAAGTGTACATTGATTGCTCTGGGAATGGATTTATTTGAAATGCTGCTTTCTGGAAGATGGAGTTTTATTGGTCCAATAAAACTTTGAAGGGTCTTAGCATAAATGGGATATATGGATTCTTCTCCATCGGTTATAACGACAAAGTTTATCTTCCTAGACAATGGTCTCTCCCCTTCCTAGTAAATAACTAGCAGTTGCTTTTTCCATAATCCACTTTTATTATCAAAACTTCCTATATAATATGCAGACGCGCCCTAAATGTTAAATATTAACAATTGGGACGCGTTTCTTAGTTAGACGCTTTGTATCTTTCAGATGCATAGTATGTCAAAGAGAAATCGATAGTTGTGTAATCAATTTGGAATGCCGAGTAATTCTAGGAGGTGGATAAGAAATGCCGGTTTCACTCATTCGTTTGGAGGACATTGCCCCCGGTCCTCCATATATTTCAGCAGAAGACTTGCAAAAGTTGCGAAGAT